>CAMWUW010000066.1 GCA_947177525.1 uncultured Bacteroidales bacterium
CATTCAAAGCCCCGGAATAGGCTGAAACATTGAAGGCCACATCAAAAAGCAGCTTATGTCCTCCCTTGAAATCCTGTCCCAAAGACAATTCCGCACCGAAGACATGTTCATTGAGGAATCGGTGCCCGGCATCGGCATCATAGCCGGCCCTGTCATCTGAAAAAAGATAGGCGACTGAGGCATCATACACGAAATGCGGCTCACGGGCAGGAGCGGACGCGATACCAGCCTTAAAGTCAACAGCATTGTATGACCGCTTCCTCATCCAGTCATCAGAAGCAAGTCCGCGGTAGGCCACGTCAAAATCAAAAGTGCCTTTTTCCCAGTCATAGCTTCCGTCAATTCCGGCCCTTGTATTCAGGTCATATCCTTTCCAGAAGGATGTCGTGCCGTCTTCTCCCTTCCACCTGTCAACCACAACAGTTCCGGACTGAGAGTACTCCGCAGGGCGGAAAGCCCTGTACTGCCCGACAAACGACCCGTGCATGGCATACACATCCATTCTGAAACCTTTGCCGAAAGACGGTGACCATATCATGTCAAAAACAGGATGCAGCGGATAGCCGGCCCCGGCACGCAGATAAAATTTCCCGGACTGCGGGGTACGCGGGGCAGGGCGCATCGTAAGGAGATAGGGACTGAATTCATACGAACCCTTATAAGGATTTTCAAACACAGAATAGTCGAAGTCCAGGTCAAATCTGGTGACAGAATCAGGAACAGCCATGTCAAGAGAAGGCTTATGCACTTCCATAAGCTTTCCCTCATAATTGCGGCTCACCACAACAGTAGGGTCAAGGTTCTGCGAAACAGAGGGCACTGCAGCGGCACATAATGCCGCAGATGAAATCAGGCCATACAATATATTTTTATTCATTTCGTTCAGTTTATTCGTGTTTGTGCCTCAAGTTCTTCAAGTTTTGACATGCGCATACGCACGTTGTCAAGTACGTCATCGTCGGCTCTTTCAGGCTTATAGCCGTCCCTTATGCTGACAAATGTCGCCTTGGCCTGTGCCAGTTCACCGCTTTCCGCGAAAGAATCGCCAAGGACTATATATATCTTAGCCAGCCAATAGTTCTGGCCGGAACCGGCATCGGCAAAAGCATAAGCCTTTTCCCGGACCTCCTCAAAGTCTCCCCTGTCATAGCTGTCAAGTATAATAAGGTAGGCAGCCTCTGCACCGTAGCTGTCCGACACATCCTCCGCAAGTCTGCCGAGTATGCCGAACGCCTCCTGCCTGCGGCTTGTGGCAAGGTAAGACTTCGCTTTGACAAAGTCCGCCTCACGTCTCAGGCCGGACTCAGTGCCGGGATCAAACAACACAAGGTCAGCATTCTTGATGGCTTCGTTCCAATTGCGTCCCCTATATGCGGAACGCATCATGCCTGCCATGGCAACTGCCTTGTTGTTTTCAAATTTTGCGGCAGAATAAAGCGAGGAATATCCTCCGAAGGCATCCTCCCATCTCTCCATCTTATAGGACAGATCCGAGAAATTAAGCATTGAAAGTTCCACAAATGATCCGGTGCCGTCCGCAATCACCCTTTCATAGCAGTCACATGCCTGTTCATATTTACCGAGGCTTCTGTAGCACTCTCCCATGTAGAAATCAGCCTTGCCCGCATTTTTCCCGTCAGGATACTTCTCCTTATATGACTGCAGGGAAACGATGGCCCTCTGATAATTGGCAGAAAGATATATCTGCTCCGCAGAGCCGAAAATCATCTCCTCCTTCTCGTCAGGCGTCTTCGAGCCTCCCATTCCGAGGGTTTCAATGTATGCAAGATACTCCTCCGGCTCATTTTTGGTGCGGTAAACTGCCTCTATTGCAGCAAGTGCATCATCCGCATACCCCGATGACGGCATCTGTTCGACAACGGTCTTATAAAACCCGAGCGCCTCATTGAACTGCGACTGGTTCCTCGAAAGTGAACCCATTTCAATATATGCCCTCGCGACATAGGTAGTGTCCTTTACATTGTCCGCCAAGGTCCGGAAACACCGGAATGCATTCTCATCGTCTTCCCTGACAACGTATGCACGTCCAAGCTCATACATGGCCTCCGGATAGAATTCAGACTCCGGAGATGCGTCAAATACTTTTGAAAGCATCGCGACTTTCATGTCAGGCTTGCCCGAAAGGCCATAGGAAAGAGCCGCCTGATAATACGGATAAATATCGTCGGCATCATAGTAGTCCTTCACGACCGCATCATACGCAGAGCATGCATTTTTGTAGTCTTTCGCTATGAAATAGCAGTCTCCGCTTCTTTCAAGGGCATCTTTACGGTATTTTGCCGAACGTCCCGAAGCATATATCCCGTACCATTTCAGAGCATTCGGATAATCCCCTTTCCTGAAATGGCAATATGCAATGCCATAAGGCACAAGGTCAGACTCAGGCATTCCATAGAGGGCAGAGGCATTATACAGCTCGGTGAACACATTAAGGGCATCGTCATATTTGTCGCTCCTGTAATATGACTCAGCAAGCCAGAAACGGGTCAGCTGGTTGAAGCGGCTGCCTCTGTCGGAATAGTATGCGGCAATCTTAAGGCACGGCACTGCAAGGCGGTACGACCCGTTTGCCACAAGCTGTCCGGCCCTGAGATAATTTGCCTTCATATAATTGTTCTTCATGCCCTCGTCCAGCTCGTCAATCATGCCATAGGCATCCACAGCAGCCGCATAATCGCGGTTGTGCAGGGCTGCGACAGCAATATAGCTGTATATCCTGTCATCCTTTTCCCTGTCCGGATATTTTCTGATGTAATCCCTGAATATGGACGAGTCGTTGTTGATGTCAAAAGCCAGCTTGGCCCAGTTGAAGTATGCATCCTCGGCAATCGCCGCATCAAAATAAGCAAGGGCGGCATCCTTGAACGCATCCAGGGCGGCAACCTTATTCTTAATCTGTATATAGCTGTAGCCCAGCTGGTAATTTGCGACCTGCCCCAGGGAGTCCGTTCTTGAAGACATGTTGCCGAAACACTCGACCGCTCCCCTGTAATCCTTGACGGCATACATCACGGAGCCGCTGTAAAACCAGTCAGCCCGTGTCTTTGGCTGTTCGGTACGGCTGTAGCTCAGCTCATAGTATTTGCGTGCCATTTCGGCATCTCCGGCGACAAGCCATGATTCCGAAATTATACGTGCAAGGTGAGGCCTGCGGTCCTCAGGCACTGAATTGTACATTTCCTCCCCATGCTTTGTCACAAAGCCGTAGTCCTTGAGCATGAAACGGCATTCCATTATATAATAGTTGGACATGTCACGGAACCGTGCATCTGCAGAAGCCTTTCCGAACCATTCGAGGGCCTCATGGAAATTCTTTTCCATATAATTTATATAGGCTGCCGCATAACGTGCAGGAGCCGTATAGTCAGACAGGCGGCGACGGTCAATCTCGGCAAAGCGCAACAGCGCACGTCCGGTATCTCCGGCCTCAAGGTCGCAATAGGCTTTTTTGAAGAGGTATTCGTCAAGCTTGCTGCGGCCTATATGTGACGGCGGCACTGTTTCCAGAATGGCTCCGGCGCCTTCATAATCCTGTCTGTCAAACAGATTCAGCGCATGCATGTACCTGATCTGCGGCACAAGGACAGAATAAGGGTGCTCCGCAATAAACTCATTCATGCGGCCCTCATATCCCGGTATTCCAAGCGCCGCCTCACAAAGCACGGCATAGCCCTCAGGATCCGATTTTCCGGTCTTGCCCGCAAGTTCCCTGAACAGCATCCTCGAACGCACCGGCATCCCGTCGTCATGCAGCCGCAGTATATACCTGAACTCTTCTGCATACGGAACAGCATCATTGTCCGGACCGGCACCTCCTCCTGCATAAGATGCAAAGGAAGATATGGCTGCGGCAGAAAATGCCGCCAATATTTTTTTCATCGTCATCATCAAACAAAAATTTTACAAATTTAGCCATTTTCCACTATATTTGTGTGTTTTAACGCTTATATTTTTGGAAGCTGTCCATATTTAGTGCCGACAACATTATGGCGCCTGCAGACCCTTGGGTATGACGGCAGGGCATCCCGGAGCTGCGAGAAGAAGGAGAGGAGGCCAAGGGACATAAACAGTCGGCAAAAATTCACGGCAGTTTCATATATGCATAATTTGAGGAAGGAATTTAAACAATTTTTCAGCCATGGAAGACAAGGCACCTATCATTTCGTTCAGGGAAGCTGACATTCTGAACGGTGAGGCAACAGTAATATATGGGCTTAATATGGAGGTATACCCCGGGGATTTCGTATATTTAGTAGGAAAAGTCGGGACCGGCAAGACATCCATAATAAGGACAATAATAGCCGAGAACCCTCTACTGAAGGGAGAAGGGCAGGCATGCGGTTTCAGGCTTGACGGAATAAAAGAGAAAGACATACCTTTTCTGCGCAGAAAAATGGGAGTGGTTTTCCAGGATTTCCAGCTGTTGATGGACAGGAGCGTAGAGGATAATCTTCTTTTTGTCCTCAAGGCTACGGGATGGAAAGACAGTTCTGAAATAGCAGGCAGGATAAACGAAGTACTTTGCGCAGTAGGGATGGAAAGGAAGGCACACAAAATGCCATACCAGCTTTCCGGAGGCGAGCAGCAGAGAATTGCAATCGCACGATCTCTCCTCAATGACCCACAGGTGATAATTGCAGACGAGCCGACAGGCAATCTTGACCCGGATACCGCCGACGGCATAATGAAACTGCTGACAGGGATTAACCGCGACAAGGGCACTGCTGTGGTCATGGTGACGCACAACAGGCAGATTTTCGAAAAATATCCCGGAAGAGTCATGGTCTGCCATGAAGAGACATGCTGCGAACAGATAGACGAAGAGGTCATTGACCTGGATCTGGCCGACTGACCAATTTCACACAAAGGCTATAAATATTCTTGAATGGAAAAGAAAGAGTTGTTCAGAAATATTACGGAATGGTTCTCAGCCAACATGGAAAGCCCAGAGACTGAGCTGCATTACGACACACCGTTTCATCTGCTTATAGCAGTCATTCTGTCCGCCCAATGCACCGACAGGCGTGTCAATATGTATACACCCATGATATTCAAGCGTTTTCCAAATCCAGAAGACCTTGCCGAAGCCACGTTTGAAGAGGTTTATGAAATGATACGGTCCATATCTTTCCCCAACAACAAGGCAAGGCATCTCATT
This sequence comes from uncultured Bacteroidales bacterium, assembly GCA_947177525.1. Lineage (GTDB taxonomy): Bacteria > Bacteroidota > Bacteroidia > Bacteroidales > UBA932 > Cryptobacteroides. The sequence goes on from CAMWUW010000066.1 coordinate 5,180, forward strand.
GGCATGGCCCGCAAATTAGTCAGCGATTTCGGATATGAAGTGCCGTCTGAGCCAGATCTGCTGGAGACACTTCCGGGAGTGGGGCGCAAGACGGCCAACGTAATAGCCTCAGTCGTATATGACAAGCCTGTCATAGCAGTTGACACGCACGTGTTCAGGGTTGCAAGAAGAACAGGGTTGTCGGACGGCAAGACAGTGGAGAAAGTGGAGCAGGACCTCACTTCAGGCTTTGCGCCGGAGCTCAGGCCCAAGGCCCACCACTGGCTGATTCTGCACGGCAGGTATGTATGTACGGCCCGCAAGCCCAAATGCGGAGAATGCGGAATAAGAGAATTGTGCAGGGAGTACCTCTGCAATAATCTAATTGTAAAATGACAGAGGAAAGGCTATTCCATCTGATGCCGGAGAACAGTTGTGCAGGGACCGCGGATATTGCCCCATTCAGGTATATTCCTAATCCTGATGTAATTGCTGCGGCAAAATCAGTCATTCAGCAAATCAATGCAATCGGATACGGCGATGAGTCCGGAAGAATTGCCCTCGGGTTTTCAGAGGGCAAGATGCTCGGTGTGCTTGTTGCCGAGGACAGCTACGGAAGGAAAGGTTATCTTGCCGGATTTTCGGGCAGCGCCGGAGGCAAAAATATAATCCGGGGCTTCGTCCCGCCCATCTATGACCTTCTGAATCCGGACGGGCATTTCAGACAAAAGGAAGCCGAGATTACTGCAGTCAACAGCAGGATAAATGAATTGGAGGACGCTCTCCTCAAGGACGGGCTGCGCCAGGCTGTTTCGGAAATGAAACAGAAAATGGAAGAGGAGCTCATTTCAGCAAAAGCCAAGGCTAAACTGGCAAAAGAGGCAAGGGAAAAGGCAAGGAAAACGGCATCCGATGCAAGCCTTATGGCGGACCTTGACAGGCAGAGCCAGTTCATAAAGGCTGAGCAGAGACGCCTTAAAGCCAGATGGCAGGAAAAGCTCAGTCTCGCAGAGGGGGCCCTTGCGGCAAGGGAAGAAGAAATACGCAGCCTAAGGTCAGGGCGCGCAGCCATGTCCGATGCACTGCAGAAATGGATATTTTCACAATATATGGTCCATGACGGCTTCGGCAATATATGCTCCATATCGGAGATTTTCCGAAGGGGCGGAACTGTTCCGCCGGGAGGAACCGGAGAATGCGTCGCACCAAAACTGCTTGAGTATGCACGCAGGAATGGCCTGCGTCCTATAGCAATGGGAGAATTCTGGTATGGCCAGTCACCAGAAACGGCAGTGCGGACACATGGACATTTTTACCCGTCATGCACAAGCAAATGCGGTCCGCTGCTGAATTTCATGCTTAACGGTCCGGAATGCAGCGGCGACATCAGGCCGGAGATTTACGGCAACGCGGCAGTACTTTATGAAGACGACGCCATCATAGTCGCCAGCAAGCCATCAGGCATGCCGTCGGTTAAAAGTCCGGCGGCAGGATTGTCGCTTGAAGAATGGCTCGGGGCCAGGTATGACGGACACGGCAATGGGGAGCTTCCCTTCACGGTACACCGGCTTGACATGGACACATCCGGGATAATGCTGTTTGCAAAAACCCAGGAAGCGGCCACAATTCTCATGAAACAGTTTGAAGACCGCACTGTCAGAAAAACATACAAGGCAAGGCTGTCCGCCCAGGACCCGGCCGCATCCTGCCCAGGGAACTTCGGAAGGACATCCGTGAAGCTCACAAAAGGGGCTTGCGGACTTATAGACATGCCACTTTCCCCCGACTACGATGAACGTCCGAGGCAAAAGGCCGATTCAGTGCTGGGCAAAGAGGCCATAACTGAATATGAAGTGACAGACATATGTCCGGACGGAAGCACTGAGGTACTGTTTTTCCCAAGAACAGGGCGAACACACCAGCTGCGAGTGCACTCTGCCCATGTACGAGGCTTGGGAAGGCCGATAAAAGGCGACATGCTGTATGGAGGATACAGCATCTTTGATGATACAGTTCGGGAAAATAGACTGTGCCTGCATGCACTGAGCATAACATTCCGGCATCCATGTTCAGGAGAGGAGATGACATTCAGCACGATGCTGAACTCATACTGACAGCTGCATCTAAATGGATGAACCCGAGACTCCCCTATAGAGATTGCATCCGATGAAATTGCCAAGAACGATGCTGGCATAGACACCGAGGACCTCAAGGGCATGGGCCTTCAGAAAAGATACCGGCACACACAAGTAATAGAAGGCATCGGCCACACAATGCGTAAAACCGCACATTATGAAAAGAGGAACTCCGAAAAGGAGGGGAAGATAATTCTTTTCACGTGCGAAAGTAACAGCAGTAGTCATGATGAAGCCGCATCCTATTCCAAGCAATCCGCAGCGGAGCGCCCCGGTCTTCAGACGCAATTCCAGTATTTTCTGTGCGGCATCCTGCAGTCCGAGAGGCGAGGTTCTCGACAAAAGAGCAACAAGAAGACATCCTGCTATGTTTCCGGCAAGAATAAGCATAAGCTGTCCGGCCTCGTTCTTCTTTATGAAGCCTGCCGTGCCGGTATAGAGCTTGAGTCTGTATCCCACGACCGTGAGTAGGCCGAAAGAGAAGAGGACTGCTCCTGCAAGACCTCCCAACGCAAGATAACCAAACCCGGCAATGCCTATTGCAATGCCTGCAAGAAGTGAAGAACGGATGAGTGCATTCATTTCGGAAACTGTTTAAATTTGTCTGCAGCCGGTTTCAGGCAGGCTGTCCTGCCATTCTGAGCCCGGCATTTTTTTGCGGATGCAAATATACATCAATTATCCTTGTTTCTCAATAGCGCAAACCACAAGCACATCTCCGGAAACAGTGAATTTCACATTAAGTCCACAAAAAGACATTCCATAGACACGTTCAGGATCATTCTGATACGATGGCCTCGGGTCCAGCCCAAGGACCTCAGAAAGGACTGCAGCGTTCTCCCCTGCCGCTTTGCGCAGAGTTTCAGGAATGACGACATCAAGCCGTCTCTCCCCCAGTGAATCCACATATCCGCACACGGCCTCTGGCCGGGAATCGGCATATCTTATATAGGGCTTGATGTCATATATGGGAGTGCCGTCCATAAGGTCTGCTCCCTTCACATATATGACAGGGCCTTCTGCGGCATCATATACAATGCTTTCAAGTTCGACGCAGGACAGTCCAATGGGGTTGGGACGGAAAGGTGAACGCGTTGCCCAAAGTCCCATCTGTGCATTTCCGCCAAGCCTCGGAGGGCGCACGACCGGCTGCCATTTCACTTCTTTCCCTTTTCTGGAGGAAAACTCCCAGATAAGCCATATATGCGAGAAGTCCTCCAGCCCTCTCACGGCATCAGGACTCCTGAATTCTTTCCCGAAGACAATCTTTCCTCTAAGACTTCCGGCAAGGCCGCTCTGGCGCGGTATTCCGAACTTCTCGGAAAATTCAGTATGAATAAAAGCTATTGGTCTTATTTCCATAATACATGAATCATCATTTCCCGGCCAGGACACGCCGATTACCGCACTTGGAGATGACAGGAGCTGCCTTTTGACGGCCTTATCCCACCGGACAGGCAAAGATAGCAATATGCCTTCAATGCACAGCTGCCGCATGTCAAATAATTGGCAGGCAGGCCTTGTCCATGCAGGGGAAGAGTGCAACAAGAGCAGCAGATGCGGCATAAATGCACACTACCCTACAAGGTCAGCAATGAAAGTGCGTGTCATGAAATATATTTGGTCCGCAGATGCACTATGGCATCATTTAGGCAGTGGAATATAAGATTTATCAAAATATCTCGTCATGGAAAATATCTTAAAAGGGAAGGTTGCCGTCGTCACAGGCGGCACAAGAGGCATAGGCTATGCAATTGTGCAGAAATTTCTGAAAGCCGGAGCATCCGTAGCACTGTGCGGCTCCAAGGAGTCCACTGCCAGAGGAGCATTGGAGCGTATTAAAAATGAATTTCCGGAAGCCCCCGTCAAAGCAATTTGGCCGGTCCTCACGGATTCCAAGTCCGTAGAAAAGGCTTTTTCGGAGGTAGCTGAGGAATTCGGGAGTCTTGACATTCTGGCAAATAACGCGGGGATATCACAGAGTACTCCTTTTTATGAATACACAGAGCAGGAGATTGACAAGATACTCAATCTTAATATCAAGGCAGTGATGATATGCAGCCAGGCGGCAGCAAAGCTGATGAAAGGAAAGGGAGGAGTGATAGTCAACACAAGTTCTGTTGTCAGTCTGTACGGACAGCCTTCAGGATGCGGATATCCGGCTTCAAAATATGCCGTGAACGGAATCACGAAATCACTGGCAAGGGAGCTGGCCAAAGACAGGATACGCGTCAATGCCGTAGCTCCGGGAATAATCAGGACAGACATGGTTGCAAATCTGCCGGAGAGCATGATACAGCCGCTGATAAAGACAATACCTATCGGAAGGATGGGTGAAGCCGAAGATATAGCGAATGCATTCGTTTTTCTTGCAAGTGATTTTGCTTCCTACATCACCGGAGCCGTTCTGTCTGTGGACGGAGGCGTAATGATATAGCAGCCGCACGGATTCAATGTGCGTATCCAAGCTTTCCTGCTTTTCAAAGCCGGTACAGGTAGCCTGAATTGAAGGTTAAATGATTTTGGGAAAGTCTTTCCGCCCCATTTTTTATTTTGAGGCGGAAAGGTTTTATTGTTTATGTGATTCTGCAATTGTATAAATACAGGTCGGCATCTGTATTTTCACATGTACAGGCAGTGCGTGATGAATGCTCAGAAGAATTGACTAAATTTGCAATTCTTTAAGGAAAGGCAATATGAGAAAAATCACAGTATCTATATGCTGCATCATCAGCAGTCTGGCAAGCATAATTTGCCAGGCACACTCCGGGTTCGATTTGCACAAGGCAGATTTCTATGATGTGCTCGGATTTGAAGAGAACGCAAAAGTAACTGCATGGATGCGCCAGATAAGTTCGAAAATGATTGACGGCTATAAAGGTGTTGAGCTCCCGGAATATGGAGGCCTGGATTTCTATAACTATCTCAAGGCAGAGTTCCCGGGGTTCAAATGCAAGCACAGGCTGCTTTTCCATTGGGGCTACAACTCCACTCCATGGAACGATGAACTGCAGGCCAAGGCAGATGGCCTTCCATGGGGACGTAACCCGTCCGAGGTGAAGCGTTTCAGGCAAATCATTGCAAATGAGCAGCAAAGACGCAACCGGGAAGCTAACGCCATGACTGAAAAGCTGTTCGGTTTTGCATCCGGAGGTAAGGATGCCGCATTTGCAAACGCGATGATTTCAATTGTATATGATGTCCACATTATCGGTGATTACACACCTGACAACAAAGATTTTGACGGCGTACAGGATCTCGGCTCAGCAGTAGGAGACCTTATAAATGCCATAAGGAAATTGGATGAGTCACAGGGAAGGGAGCTTGTCAAATCTCTACAGAGAGTAAGCAGGGAGCAGATTTCCGTTCAGCAGAAAGCGGAAAAACTGCTGGCAGTCCTCTGCAGGGAAATGCCGTCATTCCTGCAGAAAGCACAAGGCGGTTCACTGAAACGGCGTTTCGAAAAACAAGGAATACGGTTCAGGTAACCGGATCGGACATACGGAATCATCCGGCATCCTGCCACACTGTCCCCTACCCAGCCAAGACGGAATTTGCAGGCAATGCATTTCGCAGCCTGACGTTTCCCGCAGTTCATCAAGCACCATTGAAGGTCATCTTCCTTATTCCTTCACTGAACCGGAATAAGAAAATCGTTTTTCATCCACTTCTCATCACTGCAACCAAGGCGAATTTAAATTTCACCAGCAGGCACGCAAAACATAAGTCATTAATTTTCAATCACATCCTATAAATCGCTGCCCCGTTTTGGGGGCAGCGATTTATAGGAAAGAGCTGATTTTCAGCCGATTACGCACCACGCATTTGTCTTGATGATGTGGTTGGACATACAGATACGCGGGAATACTTATAGGAGCGGAAGGGAAATGTCCGGCAAGAATCTGGTAAATGTTATAATACACACACTTTACGCCATGTATATCAACATATTAACATTCTCACCATCTTGTTAAGGACACACAGAAGGAACAAAATCAATATTCTAAGTGATTTTCAGCTTTTCACATTTCACTTAGTTTCATCATTTTCATTTGTTCGCATTTAAAGCTACTTTCTGCAACTACCAATCTCTTGTCAATCACACATCGTTACAGCCAAAAGAGAACAGGACGGGCTTGTAGTCTTCACCTCATATCTTCATTGAAACTTGTGTCTCCGCTAAGATAACTATTTCTAAAACCATCGTTTTTCTCTCCAAACGCGATTGAGCAGGTGAAAAACATTTCCCAGTGGCAGGCAAATTTATTCAGTCTCTCAAAATAGTTTCATATTCCCCGATATTTACTTGATATAGCTTTGAGGACTGCAAAACACAACAAATTCACGCTCAAAAACCCAATGCACATCTCATAAAAACGAAGATAAAGCATCTTAAACTGCGATAGAAATATGTTTCAATATACAGTTCGTTATATCCGTCATACTATTTTTTGTATCGGTTCGGACAATCTTTCATGTTTCAGTTTACTGCTTATATAGACATACTCCCTATGACAAATATCAGTCGGGGCATTAGCCCCCCCCGAAGACTATATCTTGTTAAACAGCTATTTATATGTAGCAATTGAAAGTCTGAGTTATGCCTATCTTTGTATGTATGTCACCTGAAATTTGACTAGAGTCCGCATTCTCAAGACATAAAAATGGTGGAAATTGACAATCCATTCACATAAAAATGGTGGAAATTGACGTTTTAAACAAAAAAAAATGGTGGATAATGCAAAAACTCTTACATTTGCACTATAAATTAAACGAATATGGAGAAAAACGCAATATTGTTTAAGCGCAAGATGTATGATAAATTGCTCAAATGGAAGAATGAGAGGAACGGTGAATCTGCCATCCTTATACAGGGGGCGAGACGAATCGGCAAGTCCACACTTGCAGAAGAGTTCGCTCGGAATGAGTATGAGTCCTATATCCTAATCGACTTCGCTATCGCACCGACGGAAATACAGGAACTATTTAATGATATATCAGACTTAAACTATATATTTCTTCGGCTGCAACTTATATATCGTGTGCAGTTAATTGAACGCAAATCTGTAATCATATTTGATGAGATACAAAAGGCTCCATTGGCTCGTCAGGCTATCAAACACTTAGTTAAAGACCATCGATACGACTATATCGAGACCGGCTCTCTCATTACCGTCCACAAGAGCAGTCAGGATATCCTGCTGCCGAGCGAGGAGACGCGGGTCGATATGTTCCCGATGGATTATGAAGAGTTTAGATGGGCGTTGGGCGATACCGCCACGATACCGCTGCTGCGCACGGCATTTGAAAAACGAATACCGTTAGGCGATGCCGTTCATCGGAGAATGATGCGCGATTTCCGTTTGTATATGCTGGTTGGAGGTATGCCTAAAGCCGTAGCAGAATATATCAAGACGAATAATCTCGGAGCGGTAGATTTAGTAAAGCGGGATATTGTCTCGTTGTACGAAGAAGATTTTTGGAAGTTGGATGATACGGGCAGAGCTACCGCATTGTACGATGCCATACCTGCGCAGTTGAGCAAGAATGCCTCGCGGTATCAGATTTCAGCGGCCATACCGGGCGAAAGAGCAGAACGAGTTGCAAGCATAGTCAAGATGATGAATGATTTCATGTCTGCCAATGTTGCATATCATTCCAATGATCCGAATGTCGGGTTAGCTCTTACAATGGATAATGAGCGCTTTAAGATATATACATCCGACACTGGAATGTTTGTAACACTGGCCTTCAAGGACAAGGAGTTTACTGACAACATCATATATGAAAAGTTGCTGAATGACAAACTCAGTACTAATTTGGGTTATGTCTATGAGAATGTTATTGCGCAGATGTTGCGAGCTGCGGGTAAACAGTTGTTTTATCATACGATACCATTTGCAGACGGAAAGAAATATTATGAGGTGGATTTTCTAATATCGGATGGACATAAAGTGTCCCCAATTGAGGTGAAATCTTCTGGCTACAAATCGCATACATCGCTGGATGCCTTTTGTAATAAATTCTCCGACCGAGTTAAAAATAAATATATCATCTATACCAAAGACCTGAAACGGGAGCAAGGGATTGACTATATACCGGTGTATATGACAATGTTCTTGTAAGAAATGAGATAGCACTAAATAAGACCGACCTTTTCGAAATTTCCGAAAAGGTCAAACCTAAGATAAAAATTCTTAGTTAAGAACCAATGATCTTTGAATGATTCATAAACTAACATATAATAATAGGGTGTTGTCCGCGGAGGAGAGAACCGAATTCTGCAGAATATCAGACGAATATATAAACGAGTTTTCCGGGTATATTGAGGGCATACACCAACTTGCAAAAGAGTATCATGTATCAGACAATTAGGATTACAATAAGATAACCAAGACGATCATAGATATTGAGACTTTTACCAATTACGCTTTTTGTGATTGTATTGTTCTGAACAAGTTGTTTGTTAGGGCGACAAATCCTTATGAAAAAAGTTTTGTTCGAGGGAAACTGAAAGTTCAACTCAATGAAAGCTTCAAAAGACTATACGGGTTCAAAAAAGGTCATGAGAATTCGTATTGCGCTCAGTTAGAAAAAATAATCACTATGTTTCCCGGATTCAGAAAAGAGTTTGACGAACTATTGTCGGATTTAGAGCAAATCTCGAAAGATCCTAAAGATGTGCGGGATGCAGAAGTACATATCGACATATCTAAGCTATATGAACTGCGGCATGAAAAAATATTATCTCAATTATATGACTGCCCAATTTATAAAAGAAAATGGCTATATATACCCTGTGTATAATAGCTATAGACATAGAACAACGAATTAGGGAACAGTGAAATATTTGCTCAATAACTAAATTTAATATAGCAAATCATTAGTGTCCGGTAAAAAGTCATAAAAGTTCTTTGAAAATATTGAGAGTTAGG
>CAMWUW010000067.1 GCA_947177525.1 uncultured Bacteroidales bacterium
GGAACGCGAAACTGATGGCAACCGGTTTTTCACCAAGCCTGTTTATGAATTCCTGGAAACCGTTGACCATTGTGCCGAGACAAAATTCAAGGTCGTGTGAGTTTGACGGAAGAGTGAGAGGATTCACGATGAATTCACCGCCCCTCATTGCTCCGAATACCATGTTTGTACCTCCTGCATCAAGAGTCAGGACGATACGCTGGTCTGTTTTGTAATGTGTCATGATTATGTCAGTTTATTTGCATTCAAAATGAAGTGTTCCGCCTTCAGTGAGGCTCTTGTGGCTGATGCGGTATTTCCCGAAGTTCTTGCCGGACAGGCTGATGCGGGAAATGCGTTTTCCGCCGTCCTTTGTTATGACAATCTTGTCATGCCCGGCACATATTGACGGGTCAATGCTTATTTCAATCTTGTCAAAGCGCGGTGTAGTGAGCATGTATGCCGGCTCGCCCGGGCAGTCAGGATAGAAGCCCATCATCGAGAATACGGCCCATGCGGACATTGTTCCAGTATCGTCATTGCCCGGTATGCCGTCCGGAAGCGTTGTGTAATGCTTGTCAAGCAGCTTGTCAACAAGCTCCTGCGTGCGCCATTCCTCTCCCTTGAAGTAGCTGAAAAGATATGGATAGGCAATGTCCGGCTCATTCGCCGGGTCGTAAAGCCCGTCTTCAAACACTTTCGCCAATTTGTTCACGAAAGCCTTGCGTCCTCCCATCAGTTTTGCAAGGCCGGCAATGTCATGCGGCACATAGAAAGTATAATTCCAGGCGCTTCCTTCGTGGAATCCCGGTACAGGCTCGAAATTCTCTCCCTGGCGCGGATCAAATGGGGCAAAGAACTTGCCGTCCATGGTTATAGGACGGAATGTGCCCGATTCGGTGCTGTAATAATGCTTGTATCCGAGCGAACGCTGTCTGAACAGTTCCGCGTCAGCCGCCTTGCCGAGGTCTGCCGCAAGAAGTGACAGTGCATGGTCCGCAATATAGTATTCCAGTGCATGAGAGACTGAATTGTCTCCCGAAAGGTCTGCCGCATAGAATCCGAGCGGCACATAGCCTTTTTCAATATACGGGTCAATGTCCGGACGCATGAGATTGTCCTTGCCAGGAGTGTCGGCTGACTTTATGAAAGCTTCATACGCCTTGTCCATATCAAAGTCGCGCAGCCCCTTGAGCCAGGTGTCGGCAATAACAGGAATTGCAGGGTCACCCTCCATTGTGAAAGTCTCCCTTCCGTACAGTTCCCATTTCGGCATCCATCCCCAGTCTTCGTATATCCCTATCATAGAGCGCACCATGTCGCGCTGTTTCTCCGGATATACGAGAGTCATAAGCTGGTGGAGGTTGCGGTATGTGTCCCAGAGCGAGAATACGGTATATCTGTTCTCCCCTTCCGGCACGCGTCCTATTCCGTCGTTCTCTGCCTTAGGATACTCTCCGTTCACGTCGTTGAGAACATTAGGGTGTATTAGCGTATGGTAAAGGGCGGTATAGAAGACCTCCTTGTCTTTCTGAGTACCTCCCTCAACCTTTATCCGCGACAGGTCAGCCTCCCATTTTGCTGCTGCCTGGGCGCGTACTCCGTCGAAACCGAAGGCCGGCTGTTCCGCCTCAAGATTTTCCCATGCATTCTTGCAGCTTACGAAAGAGACTCCCATCTGAAGCTCAATCTGCTCCCCTTCCTCGGTGTCGAAAGAGAACCAATAGCCGAGCTGGTTGCCGGCAAGTTCCCTCCCGTAACGTGTGTACATCTTATATTTGCCGTTGTCCGGAGTCCATTCCGCTTCAACTCCCGTCATTTTCGGCTGCTTTTTCCAGAATCCGCTCTCAGTTGGCCTGCGGTTTACACGGATTGCAAAGTAAACGGGAAAGACTGCCTGAGGATTATAGCAGAAAGTGCCTGCGAGCCTCATTCCCTCTATCTCGGTGTCGCTTACTTTCCTGACCCATGCGCCGGTCTCATTCGTGAGTCCTTCGCCGAGGTTTACCAGAATGTTGCCCCTGCCGGCAGGGAAGGTGTAGCGTTCTGCGGATGTGCGTGTTGTCGCGCTGGCCTCCGCCTTTATGCCGTAAGCTGTCAGTTCGCAGCTGTAATATCCCGGCTCTGCATATTCGGCAGTATATTCTGATCCATGCATGCGGTGATCCGGATACACCGGGCCTGTAGTAGGCATTGTGAGTACGACTCCGAGTTCGGGGCATCCCACTCCGCTGAGATTCACATGTGAGAAACCGGTAAAAAATTTATTCTCGAAACAGTATGGCGTAGACCACCATCTGCTGTCCTTGTCATAGACGTTCAGGTCAGACCCCATCACATTGAACGGAGTTACGGACATCATTCCGTTCGGACATACGGCTCCGGGATTGGTAGTACCGAAATTGGTCGTGCCGACAAAAGGATTCACGTAATCTGTGACTTTGTCTGAAGCACTTGCTGCAACTGCAATCATGCAGGCGAGAAGTGTGGCAAATGTTTTTGTTTTTCGTGTCATGGATTATGTTTTTCAGTATTACGGCTGCCCAGCGGACGAGGGCATGGCCCGGTCATTCGCAAAGCAGCCGTAGACATTATTGGAGTTTTAAAGAATACTTGTCTTCTTCGTAAACTCGATGATCTCATCGACATATCCGAATGCAAGTCCAACCACAGTGTCGGCACATCCGTAATATACGGCAACGCGTCCGGTCTGGGGATCGTGCAGCGATGCACAAGGGAAGGTCACGTTAGGCACGTCTCCAGTGCATTCGTACAAAGTCTCGGGATGAAGCAGGTATGGACCGGTACGTGCAAGCACTTTCCAAGGCTGCTCCAGGTCGAGAAGTGCCGCTCCGAATGAATAGTTGTATCCCTGGCAGGTGTGGTGTACGCCGTGATAGAACATGAGCCAGCCTTCTGAAGTCTCGATAGGGACAGGACCTGCACCTATCTTGCAGCACTGCCATGCGCTTTTCTCGAAATCAGACGGTCCCATCACATGGCGGTGGTGTCCCCAATATTCAAGGTCAGGTGACTCCGAGTAGAAAATGTCACCGAAAGGAGTATGGCCTGTGTCGCTCGGACGTGAAAGCATTGCATACTTGCCGCCTATTTTGCGCGGGAACATCACTCCGTTCCTGTTGTACGGAAGAAATGCATTCTCCAGCTGATGGAATGTCTTGAAGTCATCAGTCCAGGCAACTCCGATTGTAGGGCCATGATAGCCGTTGCACCATGTCACGTAATATTTGTCATCGATTTTTGCAACGCGCGGGTCATATCCGTACACCCATTCGCCGACCTCAGGAATGTCACAATCGAATTTGAGGGTTTCAGGATCCAGCTCCCAATTGATGCCGTCCTTGGAAAAGCCCACATGAAGGGTCATCCTGATATTTGTATCATCTACACGGAATACTCCGGCGTATCCTCCGTTGAACGGCACAACGGCCGAGTTGAATATGCTGTTTGAATTTGGGAGAAGGTTTCTCGGAATCACAGGATTAGCGGAGTATCTCCACATCGTAGTCTTACATCCTGCCGGGCGGTCTTCCCAAGGCATGTCAGGCAAAGGATTGCCGGTGATTTTAAGATTTTCTGTCATTTTCAGTTTTATTTAAACTCTTATATACTCACAAAGGTACTCCAAAAAATCGAATGGAGCACCTTTGAGGGCATAAATTTTATTCTCTTGAAGGCTCGTCCGTCATAATGAACTCCAGGTCCGCCCCCTTGCTCAGCTCTTCCCAGCCAAGGAAGTTGCAGTCCCGTTTCTTGCCGTTCACCTTGAGGCTGCTTACATAAGTCTGCGGAGTCTGCCCTTTGCCGTCGGCATTCTTTGCAGATATGACAAGATCCTTCCCGTTTTCAAGATGGACGGTCGCCTTGCTGAAATAAGGCCTTCCGATTGCATATCCATCTGATGCCGGGCATACCGGATAGAATCCGAGAGCGGAGAATACATACCATGCGGAAGTCTGTCCGTTGTCCTCGTCACCGCAATAGCCGTCAGGAGTTGCGCTGTACAGTCTGTCCATGACTTCCTTTATGTGCATCTGGGCCTTGTGAGGCTGTCCTGCCCAGTCGTAGAGATAGATCATGTGCTGGGCCGGCTGGTTTCCGTGGGCATAGTTACCCATGTTTGCGACCTGCATCTCCGTTATCTCATGTATGCGGTATCCATAATAGCTGTCATCATATACAGGAGGTACCACGAATACGGAGTCAAGCATTGTGCAGAACTCGTCTGCTCCTCCCATTTCCGCCATAAGGCCGTCCACATCATGGAACACTGACCATGTATAGTGCCATGTGTTGCCTTCCGTGAATGCATCTCCCCACTTGTATGTGCTGAAAGGTTCCTGGAAGCTTCCGTCTGCATTGCGTCCGCGCATGAGGTTCGAGCTCTTGTCAAATACATTGCGCCAGTTGCCCGACCTTTTCTCCCACTTGTCCAGTTCGTCCTGAGGACGTCCCAGTCTCTTGGCAATCTGCAGGATGCACCAGTCATCGTAGGCATATTCCAGGGTGCGCGCCACATTTTCATGTATGTTCACGTCATAAGGAACGTATCCGAGAGTATTGTAATACTCATGTCCGAGACGTCCGGTAGAGCTTACCTGAGGATGCACATGCTCCGTACCGTAGACGATGCAGTCATAGAGCACCTGAAGGTCTTCATCTGAAATGAGGCCTTTCACCGCAGCATCTGCAACAACTGATGCGGAATTGTTTCCTACCATGCAGCCCCTGTGGCCCGGGCTTGCCCATTCCGGAAGGAATTTGTTTTCACGTGCCACATTTGCCAGTCCCTGCTGAATTTCCTCATTTACAGACGGATACACAAGATTAAGCAAAGGGAAGAGGGCACGGAAAGTATCCCAGAATCCAGTATCTGTATAGAGATAGCCGTCACATACCTGCCCGTTGTACGGACTGTAATGAACAGGTTTTCCTTCCGCATTTATTTCATAGAACTTCCTTGGGAAAAGCACGCTTCTGTAAAGGCATGAATAGAATGTCCTGTACTGGTCTTCCGTACCGCCTGCAACTTCTATGCGTCCGAGGACTTCATTCCAGCGGTCTTTGGCATCACTTTTAGTCCTGCAGAAGTCTTTCCCGTCCAATTCTTTGAGGTTTATCCAGGCCTGCTCAAGAGAGATGAAAGAAGAGGCGGCCTTTACATTGACCTGTTCTCCGCGCTTTGTCGTGAAGCGGACGGATGCCATCGCATGATCCGAGGTTAAAGACATGCTGTCGTTTCCGCCTTCTGCGCCGCAGATGCACAGTTCTTTTTCAGGCCCGTCATAGACTGACACATGTTCAAAGTCCTTGTCAAATACAAGTACGAACCAATTTTTGAAGTTGTCAGGCACACCTCCGCTGTTTTTTGTGGTATATCCGACTATGGTCCTCTGCTGAGGTCTCACCTCTATGTATGAGCCTGAGTCAAATGCATCCACAACAATACCGGAAGTCTCTCCTTCAGGGAAAGTGAAGCGCATTGCAGCCGCCCTGTCTGAAGGTGCAATCTCCGCATTGATGTCATGGTCTGCGAGATAGACCTGATAATAATAAGGTTTTGCGGTCTCGCTCTTGTGCGAGAACCAGCTTGCACGGGAGTCCTGGTCAACAGTCCTTGCGTCCCGTACAGGCATCACCGCGAACTGCCCGTAGTCATTGATCCACGGAGAAGGCTGGTGAGTCTGCTTGAATCCACGTATCTGGTGGGCGTCATAGCGGTATGCCCATCCGTCTCCCATCTTCCCTGTCTGCGGAGTCCAGAAATTCATTCCCCACGGAAGTGCGGTTGCCGGATAGGTGTTTCCGGTCGAGAAAGAATGCTCTGACAGAGAACCCGCAAGAGTCGATACATAGTCCGCCGGGTTTTCTGCAAATGTTTCTTTGGGTTCACAGGTGCATCCTGCAACCAGGATTGCAGCCGATAGAATCAGTGCCGTTTTTTTCATCAATGTGTGTTTATTATAAACCGGAGACTCCGTGCCTTATGCAGGACAGGCGGCTCCGGCGGAATTACCGATATTGTCAGATTATGCTGTTCAGGACGTCTATGCGTCCGTCATCTATTATTTTCAGGATAAGTTCGCCGAACAAGGTATTCTGCCATGCGAACCATTCCCTTGTGAAATTCGCAGCATTGTCCTTATTGAAAGACTCGTGCATGAAGCCAGTTCCTGCATCAGTAGTCATCAGCTGAACAATGCAGTCACGTATCTCATCGTCATCATCAGATGTGAATGCCTTCATCATTATGCTCATAGGCCATATTGCCTCTACGCCGATATGAGGTCCTCCGATGCCTTCTCCTGCCGCTCCCCTATAGAAATACGGATTGCCTTCGCTCCATACGAAGCGCCTTGTATTCATATATACGGGATCATCTGCAGGGACATCGCCAAGATATGCCATGGCAAGGAGGGACGGCACATTTGCATCATCCATAAGGAACCTGCTTCCGAAACCGTCAACTTCAAATGCGTAGATTTTGCCGAATTCAGGATGTTCATAGACAGCATGCTCCCTGAGAGCAGCCTCAACCTCAGATGCAAGGGAACGGCATTCGTCCGCAAGCGAAGAGTTTCCGTTCACATCCTCAAGAATTTCAGCCGCCTTCCGCAGAGAAGTCACAGCCATGAAATTGGAAGGTACCAGGAACTCGAATGTAGTTGCATCATCAGACGGGCGGAAAGCCGATGCAATAAGACCCACAGGGTTTACAGGATTTCCGCGGCCCACAACGCATTTGGTGTCAAGCTGCCTGTCCGTCGTGCGGAGGAATACATATTCCCCGTGTCCTTCCTTGCGCTGCTGCTCTTTCAGTGTAGCTACAATCTTGCCTATTGCCTCTTCCCATACTTTGCCGAAAACGGATGTGTCTCCGCTCTGCTTCCAGTATTCGTAAGCCAACCTTATAGGATAGCAGTGTGAGTCGATTTCCCATTTGCGCTCAAACACATAAGGATCTGCCTCTGGCCAGTCCGTATCATCTGCAGCACCTGTAGGATATACATTGAAGGCATTTGCATAAGGGTCGATGCAGATACACTTGAACTGTCTGTTTATAACTCCTGCTATCATTCTGCGTACCTGAGGGTCTGCGTTCACATATCTCAGATATGGCCACACCTGCGCTCCGGAATCCCTGAGCCACATGGCAGGAATGTCTCCGGTATAGACAAAGGTGTCCGGATTGCCCTCAGAGTCCTCTCCATAGTGGACGGTAGTGTCAAGGGTATTCGGATAACAGTTTGAGAACATCCAGGCAAGACGCGGATTCTCCAGCATCTGCACAACCTTTGCTATCTCATTTTCCACAGCATCCGACACAAACAGCCTGTTCTTCGGCTCCGGCCGCTGGTTGCCGTATTCAGACGGCTCCTCAGGGCAATACCATATCTTAGGCTCATCTCCCATTTCGAGGACAAGCTCTCCACCGGCTGCAATATCCTTGTAGTCTATGTAGCCCTTGGTATAGGCCTTTCCGTTAAGACTTGCCTTCTGGATATATTTGTTTGTGCTGCTGTTGTTCTTGGCAATGACGGTGAATGTGCCGCCGGCCACTTTTATCTCGGCCCTGTCAAACAGAGGCGATCCGAAGACATAGCGTCCTCCCGCCGGCTCCACCTGATAGAATCCGAGCGATGAAAGGATGTACCACGCAGACATCTGTCCGACATCCTCGTTGCCGGAAAGTCCGTCAGGGGCAGGATGATAAAGTTCCGTAAGCACCTGCCTTACTTTGTCAGCGGTCTTCCATGGCTGTCCGGCCATTGTGTAGAAATAGAGAGTGTGATGGCTCGGTTCATTGCCGTGCGCGTATTGGCCTATCAGACCGGAAATGTCAGGAGAAGTCTCCCCGCCTTCGATTACAGAAGAAACCGTAAAGAGGGAGTCAAGCTTGCCGAGCAGTTTTTCTTTGCTTCCGAAGCAGTCCGCAAGTCCGCTGAAATCATGTGGAACAAGCCATACATACTGCCATGCATTGCCCTCGCAGTAGTCATCCGCCCTGTGTGTGGAGGCAAAAGGATTAAACGGAGTGCGGAAGGCTCCCTTGCTGTCTTTTCCACGCATGAATCGTGTCGCAGGATCGAAAATCTTTTTGTAGGACTTGCTCCTTTCTCCGAAATGCCTGCTGATGCCGTAGTATTCATTGGCCTTGGCGGCATTTCCAGCCTCCTCCGCTTCTTTCGCCATCATCTCGGCAGCCGCGGCAAGCGCACCGTCAGCCAAAGCATACTCAAGCTCGTATGCCACTGATTCACCGAAAAGATTGCACGGTATATAGCCGTACTTCATCCTGAGGTCCTGCCCACGGTCCGGACGCAATGCAGAGACTGTCATGGCTTCCATTGCGAGTTCTTTGTCAAAGCCGCCGAAGCCTTTCATAATTGCATCAGCAACAGGAGGGATACCTGGATTTCCGACCATGCAGTCGGTCTCGCATCCCATAAGATGCCATACAGGCAGCTTGCCCTGCTCCTTATATATGTGCAGCATGGTGTTGATTATGTCCGCCTCTTTTTCCGGATGTATTATGCTCATGAGCGGAAGGGCCGCACGGTAGGTGTCCCAAAGAGAGAATGTGGTGTAGTTTGTAAATCCGGCTCCGGCATGCACCTCTCCGTCTGCGCCACGGTAATCACCGTTCACGTCACAGAATACGGACGGGGCGACCATCGTGTGGTACAGTGCCGTGTAGAACACTTTTTTTGCCTGCCTGTCTGAAGTGGATATCTTTATCTTGGACAGTTCGCTGTCCCATGCCTGCTCAGCAGCAATGGCGACAGACTTGAAATCCCAGCCCGGGAGTTCAGCCTCCATGTTGGCTTTTGCGCCCTCGGTGCTTATCGGCGAAAGGGCGACCTTCAGCATTATCTGCTCATCTTTTACTGTGCTGAATGAGGCTTTTGCATAGAGTGGCAATGTCTTGCCGTCTGCATTTTTCTTTTCTATGACCTCGAAGTCCGTGAAAGGTCTGGAGAATTCGGCATAGAAGTAAAGTTTCTGATTGTCAGCCCATCCCTCGGAATGACGCCATCCCTTTATTGCATTGTTGCCGCACGATTCAATGAATGTGTCCGTGGCCTTGTCCCAGCATCCTCCGTTTTCAAGGTCGAACACTATTCCGGCACAGTCCGACTGAGGGAAAGTGTAACGGTGGAATCCTGTCCTGGATGTAGCCGTAAGCTCTGCAGTGATGCCGTATCTTGTCAGCGGAACGCTGTAGTAGCCTGGTCTGCTGATTTCCTTTGAGCGGTCGGCATACGACCAAAGGCCGGAGCGGCAGTCATCTTCAGTACCTCTGGCATATATGAGGTCAGTTCCGGCAACAGGCATTACCGTTATGTCAAAGAGGTCTCCGATACCTGTTCCGCTGAGATGCGTGTGCGAAAACCCGATTACGGTGGAGTCGCTCACATGGTAGCCGGACGTCCAGTCCCATGTCTGTGGGATGCTTGTAGGCCCGAGCTGCACAAAGCCGAAAGGTACATTCGCCCCGACGAAGACGTGCCCGTGTCCTCCGGTTCCGATACTGGTATCCACATACTGCACGTACTGTGAATCCGAAATCTGTTTCTCTCCGCATCCGGCAAGAGCCAGAGCTGCGAGCAGGATTGTTCTGATGCGATGTTTCATTATTGAATGCGGTTATCTTTTTATGTTAAAACTTTTAGTTTCAGCACGCAGAGGCAAAATGCCCCAATATTCCGCAAAAATACTCAAAACTTTTCATGTTGGCAAGGATGCAGGGATGGCAGAGTAAGCCGCACATATAAGCGGACATGATATCCGAGCCGACCATGGAAGTATGCCCGACAAACATCAACTCTACGGAAAAACAGTCTATATGTTGTCAAGCCAGCCTGACGAAGAGGTTGCTGCCCCTCCGAAGACTCCAAGTCCTCCGGCAATATTTGTATAGGCGAAATTACCAGGAGCCAGCCCATGATATGCAAGACCATCCTGTTTGACCTCATAGCGCGACCGGAGATAATTATAAGATTCCGGAGAAAGTCTGCTGCATGTGACCTGATACTGCACTCCGTGGCCCCATATACCGTCATCGTCTTCAACCCAGAGATCCTTAGAATAATACCCTGTCACCGAAACCGTTTTTATGCCGCTGTCATTGCAGCCTCTGTCATTAAGGACATAAAACGAACGGAATGAATCCAGTTGCATTACTCCGGAATTGTCAAGGTCCGGATAAGTCTCGCGATCTGTCAGCTCCAGCCGTCCGTATGCGATTTCTTCCCTATCCCCACGAGAATCTATGAAACGGGTTTTCCTTGCAAAGCCGACAGCATAGTAATCCTCAGACGTCTGGTCGTCTTTTATGGACACGACTATGACAATGTCCCCATTACGCTTATTCATTTCAACCTCATATTCCGGCACGGCACCAGGAATGACAGTGCATGAAGATACCGGCTCCAGTCCGTCCAATGAAGCCTTCATCTCAAGTACATCTCCGCATGAAAGCTCCGGCAGCGAGTAAAATGTCACGGCATTCTCACCGGACGCATACACCATCACGGGGACATCCTCCCCGTTCACGGAAAGGCACACCGATGTACCTGACACAGGAGGGACATCTGCAGCAGCATTCCCGACAGGCACGGCGACACGGACGCGTACAAAGGTTGTGTCAGACAACCCAGGCAGGCACTCTACGCATAATAACGGATCCTGCGGCATATTCCTGAGTTCAAAATCATATTCACACGCGACTGCTGACAAAAGTACAGAAGTCATAAGCAGGCGCATAATTGCAGTATATCTTTTCATAATATTTTCAAATCAACGCCTCCTGGGGCAATTAAACTTAAGGGTATAACTGAAAGTAGGTATTATCGGAACGAGACCGTATGCAATCCCCCGATAGCTTCCGTCTTCTTTTTTGTCAATCGCAGCATTCACTGCATTCAGACGGCAATAGACATTGTATATGCTCAGATTCCAGATGCTTTCATTGCCCCTTTTGGTTTTCTTATGAAAATTGAACCCGACATCAAGCCGATGATAATCCGGCAAACTGGCATTATTAGGACGGTCAAAGAATTCAACCGGGTTCCCGTTTTTGTCCGGTACAATATATGCCGCAACGGACATGTGCCCTCCGGAATGGTAGTTCCAGGCCGCATACACATCGAACTTTTCAGAAAACTTATGGCTCGCAATGACAGTAATCTTATGCCGGTTGTCATTTCTGTCCGGATACCAGCCGTTATACAGGGCAGAAAAATGCCTTTCGCTCCAGGAAAGTGTGTAATACAGCGACACATCAGTAGCCGGAGTGCAGTAACCGAATTTCACTTCCATTCCATACGCCCGTCCGCGACCTTCTGAAAAATCAGTCTCCCAGCTTTCCAAAGGAGGAAACAAAGTGCTGCTCCCGACATATTCCCGCAAATGGTCCATGGTCTTATAATACCCTTCGACATCCAGCACCAGTCCATATGGCAATTGAGAATACACCCCTGCAGCGACCTGACGCGAATGCATAGGGGCAACTCTCTCCGTAGAAGGCATCCAGCAATTGGTCGGAAGATCCAGATATGTAGTGGCCACGTTATGGGCGAACTGATTCATATCAGTATATGAAGCCTTTATCGCCACCCTGTCGCAACAGCGGAACTGGACCGCCACACGGGGTTCAACATTATGCCATGCCTTGCCACGGACAAACATCGGCGCATACCTCAGCCCTGCATTCACTTTCAGCCACTCCGTGAGCGTCATTTCATCCTCCGCATACAAAGCAGCCTCTGCAGCAGTATAATCAACAGAAAAGCCTCCTTCTGAAACGTTTCCCGGATAAGACATCTGCCGTCTTGTCTCAGGACGGAAAAGAAGCATTCCGCATTTCATGCCCATGCGAAGGCGGTGATTTTTGTGAGGTGCATAGCTGACATCGGCCTTAACCCCAAGGTCACCGGTCCTTGAGCGGTTGCTTTCCATGGCGGAGGCAATAATTTCCCCGGCTTCATCATCCCACGACCAATCACTTATCTCAGATATTATTTTTGATGCACTTCTGCTGTAATATGCAGTTACATTATAATTTACAGAACTGCCGGCGATGCCATCCCATGCCATGGAGGCCAGTATATTGCCCCAGCTGACATGGCCGGATGTCTCATCATTGCCGACATGGACCGCATCCTCACCATAGGCTTTCTCCTGCGATGAACTATATAATTTCAAAGCATCACGCCCCATATAAAAGCGCGCAGTAAGCCTGCCGCTATCAGATGCCTTCCACACCATGCTTGCATTTGCATCATAAAATGAATATCCGGCACTGCTCCTGTCTTTGCGTCCCTTGTTATAAATGGCGAATCCCGGCACAGACAAAGCATCAAGCCAACTGCGCCTCACCGCCACGTTGAACGAAACCCGGTCACGGACTACCGGTCCCTCAAACTGCAGCCGTCCATCGATAAGGCCTACTGAAAAAGTTCCGTGATATTTTTCAAAATCACCGTCACGAGTCTTGACATCAATAACAGAAGACAACCTTCCGCCATATCTCCCCGGGAAACCGCTTTTGTAAAAATCCACGCCATCCACTACATCAGCATTGAAAGACGAGAACAGGCCGGCAAGATGGCTTACCTGATACAGAGGCACCCCGTCAAGAATAAAAAGGTTGTCACTGCCGTTGCCTCCATGCACATATAATCCGGACATCAGTTCCGTACCTGAAGCCACTCCGGGGAGTGTCTGTATAACCTTTATCACATCAGGAGTGCTCAACAAGGCAAAGCCACCCAAAATCCGTTTCTGGTCAATATGGTCAAGACCGGTCTGTGTCGCGACAAGAATTTCATCTGCCGTCACTACGGATGCGGAAAGAGTGTCCACGCATGCTTCATGCATACGGTTTTCCTCCGAAAAAGCCAAGACAGGAAAAGACAGCACTGGTATACACAATGCTGTCTTAATGAAAAAATTATAAAATGTCATTTTCCCTGTGCGGTATATCTGGCGAAACGAAAGCGTACCGGGCCAGAGACAAGCTTTTCTGTTCTGCGATCATAGAACATACAGTCTACATCCATCTGGATTCGTCCCGGAGACGGTATCGTCACAATCATGTCACGAAGATGGCTCATGTCGAGACTCTGCGAGTCCGACCAATTGGGATTAATCGTTTCCACGACATAACTTCCGTCATCGCATACTTCATATCTTGTTCCAAACGACATAAATATCGGGGAAGTCCTATAGAACGTTTCGCCATTCAGAACAGTCTCCTCTATAGACTGAAAAGGAATTGTAAGCGACATGGCCCCACGGCGAAGCTGTTCAACCGTAGGATCCGGATAGCGCATCACGCCATCGGTGGAAATTCGCGAGTCATGCAGTTTGAAATCCATGGTATGCTCATCAAAAAGATTAGAGAATTCCAAAAGCAGATTGTCAGAGGCATTCCCATCCCCGTCAAGATCCAAAGCAGAATTATCAAGCCATTCCATTTCTATAAGTTCATATCTGCCATACACGGCATCATGAGCCTCTTCCAGCATTTCCTTAAGTTTGCGATCCTTTTCACAGCTGCACAAAAGCGCGGAAATTGCCACTGCGCCCATCAACAATATGATGATTTTTTTTATTTTCATCTTTCCGTTCATTTATAAGTTTTAACTTTCAGAAACTGCCAGCCATGACTTTTCAGCAAAACAAGTTTCCGTTTTCACACATATACACATCCCAATAATTAAATGCAAATATTACTACCCGTTGTCTATTATCGCAATGTATGCTACTGAATTTAACGCAGTTCATGTTTTGCACAGCTCACTATACCCATGGCAGCTAAGCACACAACAACAAAACATGTTAGTTTTAAGTTTAATTTCATCTAAAAAATTATTATAATTCATCCCAAATATATTATAATTTTTTTTATTAAAACAAATATATTTTACAATTTATTACTTTCAATAAGAATATTGGGAATATATACTGACAAAT
>CAMWUW010000068.1 GCA_947177525.1 uncultured Bacteroidales bacterium
AGCCTATGCTGGCTGATCAATTGGACAATGAACTCTTCCAGCATGTTTCTGTAATGGAACAGTCATGTGCGGATATAGGAGGTGACTATATGTGGACAGCTATCCACAATATGAAAATTTTAGAAAAACGATATGAAACAGGAGATGAAAAATAAGTTATTGACGATATTGGCTGGCATTCTCCTCATTCTTCCGGGTGTTCAGGCATCTGCCCAGAATTTTACAGTAAAAGGTGTCGTCACTGACGCACAGGGTGTTCCGGTAGCAGGCGCAGGAGTGTTTATTGAAGGTACCGTCTATGGAGTCAGCACTTCGCTGGACGGAGAATACAGCATTGACAATGTGACTTCCGACGCCTCTCTTTCTGTCTCGTGCATCGGATATAAGGACACAGTGGTGAAAGTCTCCGGCCGCTCTGTGATAGATATTGTGCTGCAGGAAGAGTCTCTTGAACTGGAGGAAACCATGGTGGTGGCCTACGGTACGGCAAAGAAAGAGTCGTTTACCGGTTCTGCTGCTGTCGTAAGGGGGGATGAATTGCAGAAAAGAGTAGTGGGAAACGTTACAAAATCATTTGAAGGCGCAGTGGCCGGAGTACAAGTCTCCTCAGGAGGGGGGCAGCCTGGCGAAGGAGCGTCGATAATGATCAGAGGAATCGGTTCTGTCAATGCCGCCTCAACTCCTCTGTATGTTGTCGACGGTATACCTTATGACGGCTCGCTCAGTTCGATAAATCCCGCTGACATTGAAACGATGACAGTTCTGAAAGACGCCTCCGCAGGTGCCCTTTATGGTGCAAGAGGTGCCAACGGTGTTATTGTCATCACTACACGCAGAGGAAAAGAAGACCGTGCGAACATATCATATAAGGGTACGGTAGGAATCGCTTCGCGCGCACTCAAACGTTACGATCTTGTCGGCATGGATGATTTTGTGGAGCTTACCTATGAGGCTTTGCGCAACAGCGCCCAGTATGGCACAGGTATGGACTTTGCCGGTGCCTCTGCCTATGCGGCAGCCAATCTCGGACAGACGATCGGAGGTCTGAAGAACCCTGAATACTATAATCCGTACAAGAATTATACGTGGGAAACCCTGATTGACCCCATGACAGGAAAGATTATGCCGGACGCATCTGCTTCATGGAACGAGAACTGGATGGACGAAATCAGTGACAATTCGGCAATACGCACTGAACATGTGCTTTCCGTCAGCGGCGGCAGCCAAAAGGTGAACTACCTGATTTCCATGGGTTATTACAAGGAGGACGGTATTCTTCAGAATACGGACTTTGACCGGTATACCGGGCGCGTGAGCGTTGATTCACAGGCAAATGACTGGTTCAAGGTAGGAATGAATGCCAATTTTGCCCACACGGATTCCGACTATCAGGATTTTACAGGGTCAAGTGTTTCCAATGTATGGTACACCGCCCAGTTTATGGCACCTGTATATCCGGTCTATCAGAAGGATATGGACGGAAACAACGTGCTGGACCAGAACGGGGCCCTGCAATATGAGTATGGTGCCGAAGATGACAACGGTTTTGCAAACAGGCCTGTGGCCCAGGGATTCAACTCCAAAGCTGAACTTTACAACAACAAGGCGTATTATCAGAGGAACACCCTTTCTGCCCGCAGCTACATCACCCTCGGTACTGTCAACAAAGATGCCCTTCTGTATGGACTGAAGTTCTCCGTCAATTTCGGTACGGATTTCAATGACTACCAGAGGACTCTTGTAAATGACAAATATCACGGGAATGCGGCAGCCCAGGGAGGCCGGCTGACCAAGACAAACACGAGAACGCTCAGCTATACTTTCAACCAGATTCTCAACTATGACCGTGCTTTCGGTGAGCATGACATCAAGGTGTTGCTCGGCCATGAGTTTTACCGTTACCGCTACAATTACGCGCAGGGACAGAAAACCGGCATAATGGATGGTATAGATGAACTCGCCCCGGCCGTAACCACATCCGGAAACACAAGTTATTCGCACAACTATGCCATAGAGTCATATTTTACCCGCCTTAACTACGGATTCAGAAACAAGTATTATGTGGATGCAAGCTGGCGTACAGACGGCTCCTCACGGTTTCACAAGACGGGCCGTTGGGGCAATTTCTGGTCTGTCGGCGCTTCATGGAGAATCTCCAATGAGAGTTTCATGGCTCCGGCACAGTCCTGGCTGAGCAACATGACGCTTAAAGTGTCGTATGGCGTGCAGGGAAATGACAATCTCGGCTCTTATTACGCATGGCAGGGCCTGTATGACTATACCTGGCCAAATGCCAGCGACGCCGGTGCCTTTGCCTCAAAATTGGAGAACCGCAATATCACATGGGAGAAGAACGCGAACCTGAACACCGGAGTCGAGGCCTCTTTCTTTAAGGGACGCCTTTCGGTAACCGCCGAATATTACAACAGGAAGACTTCAGATATGCTTCTTGAGAACCCGCTTGCCATCTCTACCGGATTTACAGGATATAATGACAATGTCGGTTCGATGCGCAATCAGGGACTTGAACTTTCGTTCAGAGGAACTGTTTTCCAGAGGGAAAATTTCAGATGGGATGCGACTCTTATGGGCTCATTCAACCGGAACAAGGTCATAGCCCTTACCACTTCCCAGAACTCAATCAATTCCGGTGCATCGATTATAGAAGTCGGCAAGCCGATATATACATTTTATGTATCCAAAAGGGCCGGAGTTGACCCGGCCACAGGAAAGCAGCTGTATTACGCACACTGGACCCCGTCTGTCAATGAGGACGGGCAGGTGGCTAATGTACGCTGTGCCGAGTATGTCACCGACAACGTGACAATGGCCAATCTGAGCAAGTACTACATGGGAAGCCGCGAACCGAAGCTGATGGGAAGCATCGGCTCTTCTTTCGTGATATTCAAAAATATAGATTTTTCTTTCCTTACAACATATTCCATCGGAGGGAAGGTCTATGACGGACTTTACGGAGGCACGATGAGGGTGCAGTACGCCGGCAACAACTGGCATAGCAATGTGCTGCGCAGGTGGCAGAAACCCGGAGACGTGACAGATGTCCCGATGATTGAGATCGGAGGGTCATATCCTATAGATGACAGCTCTCTTGTAGATGCTTCATACTTTGCAATCAAAAACATCACTCTCGGGTACACATTCCCGCAGAAATGGATGTCGAAGATAAAAGTCAAGTCGCTCAGAGTGTTCTTTACTGTTGACAATATTGCAATGTTCAACCACATGGACGGTATGGACCCGCAATATAATTTCACGGGAAGCGTGTCTTATACTTATGCTCCGTCGCGTGCGATGGTATTTGGCCTTGATTTGAATTTTTAACGGGAAGAAGAGATGAGAAAAACAATATATATATCACTTATGCTGATGGTCGCCGGTTTGGCGTCCTGCAATCAGAAACTGCTGGATTTCTCTCCGACAGATTCCGGTTCCGGTGAAGAACTCCTGAAGGAGGCCTCTACGGCAATCAGTTCTGTAAACGGCATATACCGCTCGATGTGGACTGCCGGCTGGACAACAACTTCAAATACCCATCAGTGTTTCGGAATATCTGCATATAATCTTGCCCTTGAAGTGATGGCGGATGATTTGATCATGCAGGGACAGGGAAACGGATGGTTCTGGTTTGACCATGTCTACAGCGTCAAGTCATACTATTCATCGTCTGCATTCCGCGGATATGATGTGTGGTATGCCAATTATAAATGGATTGCCGATGCCAATTATATCATAGACGCGCAGGCGTCCATGGGCGGTACTGAGGCTGACGTCGCCTATGTCGTGGGACAGGCCTATGCCATCAGGGCGCTTGCCTATTTCAATCTTGCCACATGGTTTGCCCGTTCTCCGTATAATGCGTTGTCGGGGACTTACCGCTGGAATGATCCGGGTGTTCCTGTCTATACGGAGGGAACTTCAATCTCAACTACAGGAAAGCCGCGCGAGAACCTGCGTTCCGTGTATGACAGAATCGATGAAGACATTGACAAGGCCGTTGAACTGCTTGAAAAGGGACTTGCCAATGCACTTGCGCAGGATAACAAATCACATATAAACCTTTATGTGGCTTTAGGGCTCAAGTCCAGGATTTGTCTTGCAGAGGGAGATTGGGAAGGAGCCTATGAAGCAGCTATGCGTGTAATAGAGGATGGCCTGTATTCTGTCGGCGGCCAGAGCGAGCTGATGGGCGGAATGAATGACATAAGCAATGCCAATGTCATGTGGGGGGCAGGGATTGCCAATTCCGAGCAGTCCGGAGCCTATGCCGGTTTTTTCACCCACATGGACAATGTTTCCGGAGCCTATGCACAGGCAGCTCCCAAACTGATCAGCCGTCAGCTTTACAATCATATAAGCGAGAATGACATTCGGCGTGCGTGGTGGAATCCGGATGATGTCCAGAGTCCGTACGTGTCGTCCAAGTTCGCTTTCTCCAATGTTGCCGCATGGCTTGGTGACTACATATATATGAGAGTTGAGGAGATGTATTTCACTGCTGCAGAGGCTGCATTGCGCAGCGGAAATGAAGAGGCCGCGCGCGAACTCATGAATACTGTTATGGCTCCCCGGAATCCGGCATATAATGCATCTGATTACCGTGGACTTATGCTCGGCGCCACAACCACGACATGGACAGGCTCATTCCTTGAGAATATCCTTATTCAGAGAAGGGTTGAGCTTTGGGGCGAATATGGCAGGCTTATGGATGTCCGCCGTCTCGGCCAGGGAATATCCCGCAGCACAGAGGACGGATTTTCATCCGACTGTATTACCACAATGAGCCGCAACAGAATCAATATCACCAATCCGGACACTTACGACTGGGTGCTGATGATTCCGAAAGATGAGCTTGATGCGAATCCCAATATCAATGAAGAAGACCAGAACCCGTGATGAAAGAAATGATGAAAAAACTGAAATACATACTGCCGGCTCTTGTAGTGGCTGTAATGTCTTGTTCCAAGACTCAGGAAGGGCCGATATACAAATCCAACAGCGATGACAACAAAGAGATACATTTCATACAGTCATCAGTGGAGAAGGAATTCTCTGCGGATTTGACGGAAGGTATAATCGATGTGATAATCGCCCGTCCGGGCAACAAAGGCTCATATACTGTGCATCTGCTTAACAGAGGCAAGGATTCGGGATTGTTTACAATGCCTGATACCGTCACGATTCCTGACGGGGAGTATTCTGTCGTTGTTCCGGTGTCTGTGGATCTTACAAGGATAGTTATGGGCGGCAGCGTCAAGACTGTGCTGTATATCCGTGAAAGGGACGCATATCTGGGTGACAACAGCGCATATGTGTCTCAATACACTGATAAAATTGATCTGTCTGCTTCTTTTGAACTTACCTGGGAACCTTATTACAGGACAGGTGCAGATGGAGAGAAAATACGCCAGACAGCTACTTTCCGCTACAATGCCTTCTATACCGGACGAACTTCCGGACTTGAGGTGGACAAGGCGGCCGGCGCGAATATTTTCCGCGTCAATGACTGGGCAAGTGGGGTCGGATTCAAGTTTATCCTGAAGGAAGACAATACATGTGTGGTTCCGGCTCAGTCGATAGGATATTTCAATTCCAACTACAATGAGTATGTGCAGGTGTCAGATATGGCTGTGTATCAGGGAGATGACAGTATGTATAAGTCTTATCCGTGTATATATGACGGAAACGGTACATTCAGTTTCTACCTGATTTATTATGTGAGCGAGGGATATTTCGCCCGCGGTGAGGAAACTCTTACATTTGATTCTGATGCGGACACCACTCCTCTGATGGCCATAGAGTTTGACGGTGAAGAGGTTACTGACACGGGATTCAAGGCTCCGAGACTCTCCTTCTATATGAATCAGTATGTCAAGTCATACAAGGCTACGGTTGTTGCAGGAGACATAACATCAGATGAGGCCGCTCTTGCGAGGGTGCGCTCCCAGCTTGCTGACGGTATGAATCCGGGACCATATCCGGTGCTGACAAAATACGGAGACTATTCGGATATCTGGAGTGTTCCCGGAGGTAACTTTACAGCCGTTGCCCTTGCCTATGATGAAAGTGGAGAGCCTTGCAATCTGTTCTGTACGAGATTTACTTTTGACCCTGACGGAAAATATATGCCTGCGGCTGTGGATTTCGGCTTTTATAGGGATGATTCGGGTCTGTATTCTGAATATACCTCTTTGTTGTGGCATATACAGACAGTCAATGTAGTGTCTATGAAGTACCTGTGCATAAGGACGGACATATACGATTATCTTCTGAAGGCCAACAGGAATATGTCTTTGGCGGATTTTGTTGCCTCCAACGGCAATTCTGTGTCTGCCGAGATTCTTGCTGCGGCTAACGAGGACGGATTTACAACGGCTTTCTCGAATCTCGCCGAGGGACTGGAATATACTCTCGCCGTGGTGATGTTCAATGAGTTCGGCGATGCGGCCGTTGAGGTTCGCAATGCTTCGACATTGGGCCATGTCGCGGATGACTTCGACAAGACGAAGACAATGGAGGATTTCCTCGGTGCTTTCCGCGCGAATGCCATTGTCAGAGAGACGGGGGCTACTGCAACGACCTCTTCAAATGTCAACTATAGGATTGACATTTATCGCCAGAATGCATCCCAGGTAATCATAAACGGCATGTCGGACATGCGGGACTTCACTCCCGAACTTGTCGGCTATTATGACGAGGAACTCCATGCCATTGTCGTCGGCACCCAGCCATGCGGTAAATACAGGGATTATTATGCATATCTCGGCATGTCAGACGGCTTTTCTACATACTGGGGAGGGTGTGACCTTGCCATAGGATACATCGGTGACACCTTGTATTGGCTTTCAGCTCCCGGCTCTTCCGGCAATGTGTATCAGTACCAGTTCCTTCTGTTCAACTCAGAGCAGCCTTCCGGCAACAGCTATACACGTGAGTCGGTAGGTTCCAAATCATATTCCAATGTTAGGATGCTGCCGTTTGCCATGGTGTCTTCTTCGGCTGATGTCCCTGCATGCGTGAAGGCACTGGAGTACGGCGGACAGCGTTTTGATTCGTATATATGTGAATAGTCCGGTGAAGTGTCTGAAGTTCCGTCTTTCAAACTTTTGCAGCCGAATTATCCGCATCTTGCGTCCGGTGTCTGTCATGATTATAAATGCATGGGCAATTTTTACCTGTCAGTTGCTTCCGTGCGTAAAATTTTGTGTACAAATTTAAATGGCTTCTGATTATAATTTCTTAATTTTGTCGGTTGGTCGCAAGGCATGAGGATAATTCGGTAGAAGCCTTGGGTGGAATATTGTGCGTTTCGGTGCGGAAATATTGCGCGATATTGAACAACAGGTGGTCGGTCAGGCCGAGTGCAGAGTTCGCTTTGGGACTGCCGAGATTGAAGTGACAATAAATGAAGTTTAAAATAATAATATCATAATGTACAGGACACATACCTGCGGGGAACTCCGCATTGAAAATGCCGGCCAGACAGTTACATTGGCCGGATGGGTACAGAAATCAAGAAAACTTGGAGGAATGACATTTGTTGACCTGCGTGACCGCTATGGCATCACCCAGCTTGTCGTGGACGCTTCTGCTGACCACGAACTTCTGGAGACTGCCGCTTCTCTCGGGCGCGAATGGGTGCTCCAGGTGACAGGAACGGTTATTGAGCGCCAGAGCAAGAACTCCAAAATGCCGACAGGTGACATTGAAATCAGCCTTTCTGCAATCAAGGTCCTCAACAAGGCCAATACACCTCCTTTTACAATTGAGGATGAAAGTGACGGAGGCGAGGAACTCCGTGCGAAGTACCGTTATCTTGACCTTCGCAGGAATCCTCTGCAGAAAGCAATCAAACTTCGTCACCAGATTGCCCATGAGGTCCGCAACTATTTGGATGCAAAGAATTTCCTTGAGATAGAGACTCCATATCTGATAAAGTCGACCCCTGAGGGCGCGCGTGACTTTGTCGTGCCTTCACGTATGAATCCGGGGCAGTTCTATGCACTTCCTCAGTCTCCTCAGACTTTCAAGCAGCTTCTAATGGTAGCCGGCTATGACCGCTATTTCCAGATTGTGCGCTGCTTCCGTGACGAGGACCTCCGTGCAGACCGCCAGCCTGAGTTCACGCAGATTGACTGCGAGATGTCATTTGTGGACCAGGAGGATGTGCTTGACACTTTTGAGGGCATGATGAAGACTCTGTTCAAGAATGTCCTGAATGTGGAGATTGCCGGAAGGATTCCGCGCATGAGCTGGTATGACGCGATGGATTTCTATGGCTCGGACAAGCCGGATATCCGTTTCGGGATGAAGATACATGAGATTACGGACCTTGTGCAGGGACATGGTTTCTCGGTGTTTGACAGTGTGGGCTATGTGGGCGCAATCAATGTTGAGGGCGC
The DNA here is from genome assembly GCA_947177525.1 of uncultured Bacteroidales bacterium. Classification (GTDB taxonomy): domain Bacteria; phylum Bacteroidota; class Bacteroidia; order Bacteroidales; family UBA932; genus Cryptobacteroides. The sequence continues at coordinate 8,421 of CAMWUW010000068.1, forward strand.
AGCTGAATATACACGCAAGCAGATCGACGAGCTTACCGAGTGGGTGAAGAGGCCGCAGGTGGGAGCAAAGGGACTTGTGTATATCAAGTTGAATGCAGACGGAAGCATCAAGTCCTCTGTTGACAAATTCTATACGCCGGAGCAGCTCCAGGCTATCGCAGACCGACTCGGTGCAAATAAGGGAGACATGATGCTTGTGCTCTGCGGCGAGAAGAGGAAAGCGCAGAATATGCTTGGCGTGCTGCGTATTGAGATGGGCAACCGTCTCGGACTTCGCGATCCGTTCAATTTTGCACCTCTGTGGGTGGTGGATTTCCCTCTGTTCGAGTGGGATGACGAGACACAGCGTTTCTATGCCATGCACCATCCGTTCACCGCTCCGAAGCCTGAGCATCTTGAACTTTACTACAGCAACAAGAAAGAGGACCTTGAGAAGGTATGTGCAAACGCATATGACTTTGTGCTCAACGGAACAGAGCTTGGAGGAGGCTCCATCCGTATCCATGAGGCAGAAATGCAACAGAGGATGTTCGAGATTCTCGGCATCAGCAAGGAGGATGCGGAGTATAAGTTCGGCTTCATAATCAATGCGTTCAAGTTCGGTGCACCTCCTCATGGCGGTCTCGCATTTGGCTTTGACCGTGTCTGCTCTCTCTTCGGCGGCCAGGAGACAATCCGTGACTATATCGCCTTCCCTAAGAACAATCAGGGTCGCGATGTGATGATTGATTCTCCGTCCTACATTGACCAGCTCCAGATGGATGAGCTTTTCCTTGAGTCTAAGGCCGAGAGAAAAGAGGAGTAGTCTTTTGAAAATAAGTGTCGTCCTGAATCCCAGTCACAGGATTCAGGACGATTTTTTGTGTCCGCCAGCATGGTCATATGTATGTGCGGATTGTGCCGGCATTTCAATAGCATGAACAGAATATAAAATACACAGGTTCAGATACTTGCTTATTTGGCTAATAATTATTTACTTTTGGGGGAAGTAACCACTAAAAAATAACGCTTATGAGACATTCTGATTTTAAACGTTTGGGTACTTTTCTGTTTATTCTTTTGCAGAATCAGTCATGCCAAAGAGACGCTCTCCCTTCTGAAAATCTCAATGGCGGTTTGGGAGCAGAGCGTGCATTCTTTTCTCTTGGCTTAGGAAAGATTTAATAATCTCTAAATAATCATGCATATGAAAAAGATATATTTTTTAGCCATCCTTTTATCTGCTATGCTGTGTGGATGCAATGAAAAGGAGCCTATATATGGCGGCTTTATGTTTCGTAGTATATATGTTGTTGATGGAGATGACGTTGTTGATGCCCAGAATTATAATGTGGATTTCCCGAAAGACGGAGGCTCGGTCAGTCTGTCTATTGTTGGTCCGGGTCAGCAGATAGGTTCTATTGGTGGTGCTGATTGGCTTTCAGTAGAAAAGGATGGTGAACCGGAGGTTTACGTGTCTGATGCAGAAGAACTGTCTGTAGGTACCTGGTATGTTCAAAAAATGCTTTTCAGTGTTAAGCCGAACGCTTCAGGAAAGGCTCGCGCCACATCGTTGCGTGTGGTTTCTTTAATTTATAATGGTTTTGCAGCAGATTTTGTCATCCGTCAGGAATGATATAAATGTCTGAATGGCATCGGAAGCAAGATCTGACAGGAGGCTTAAAAGTCAGAATAATTCTCCTGGAATTGAGAATCCGGTGACAATAATAGGTACTTACCGGGTGGTGCACCCCGTTTATGACAGTCTTTCAATAATGTGAACAGAATGTATTATTCCCATATTTGCTTTTATAGTCAATAATTATTCCCTTTGGGGGAAGTAACCACTAAAAAAATAACGCTTATGAGACATTCTGATTTTAAACGTTTGGGTGCTTTTCTATTTATTCTGTTTATTCTTTTGCAGAATCAGTCATGCCAAAGAGACGCTCTCCCTTCTGAAAATCTCAATGGCGGTTTGGGAGCAGAGCGTGCATTCTTTTCTCTTGGCTTAGGAAAGATTTAATAATCTCTAAATAATCATGCATATGAAAAAGATATATTTTTTAGCCATCCTTTTATCTGCTATGCTGTGTGGATGCAATGAAAAGGAGCCTATATATGGCGGCTTTATGTTTCGTAGTATATATGTTGTTGATGGAGATGACGTTGTTGATGCCCAGAATTATAATGTGGATTTCCCGAAAGACGGAGGCTCGGTCAGTCTGTCTATTGTTGGTCCGGGTCAGCAGATAGGTTCTATTGGTGGTGCTGATTGGCTTTCAGTAGAAAAGGATGGTGAACCGGAGGTTTACGTGTCTGATGCAGAAGAACTGTCTGTAGGTACCTGGTATGTTCAAAAAATGCTTTTCAGTGTTAAGCCGAACGCTTCAGGAAAGGCTCGCGCCACATCGTTGCGTGTGGTTTCTTTAATTTATAATGGTTTTGCAGCAGATTTTGTCATCCGTCAGGAATGATATAACTGTCCGGAGCCATGACTTGCAGCAGATTTTCTTGGTAAAGATCCGTGGTGTACAACATGCTCTAAATTAGCCTGTTCCTGTAAATCGCTGCCTCGTTTTTGGGGCAGCGATTTATGGGATGTACTTGAGCATTAGAGACTTACGTGCCACGGTCTCATTACGTAATGCCGGTCAAACTTTCCAATTGACATTTCTGCATGAACTGTTGCCTGGCTGTTCTCCCCCAGTCAGCAAATTCCGGCACCTTTGGGCCTTCTGGCGTTCCAGGTCTGCATTCCAAGTGTGACACCTGGAACGCCCTTAAATTGCAATATGTTGATTAATAGTGTGTTATAAAATTACACCGTTCCAGGTCTCACAATAAAGCCGCACACCTGGAACGCTTTGGAATCATAACGCGTCCTCCCCTTGGCGATGCCTTGAAAAACAACTGCTTCAAATGACACAAGAAAACCAGCTCCATGAATACCACCAGGAACACCACTTGGAACACTACAAAATTACAACGAGCTGCAGTCACCATCTTGAACAACTACATTGTTCCAGATGCCGCAGATAAACCGGCACCTGAAATGCCGCAAAATTATAACATTCTCACAGACACCACATTGCTCCCTGTGCCTTATGATACAAGAAAACCATCCGGATGTCAGATACGTTCTGGTCTGACTTACAAAGAACTATGCATAGACACATATCTTTGCGACTGTGGCTGAAGTCTCCGGTGCGTTTGGTTTTTATGGAAGGCTTGTTCGTAGTGTCAAAATAATATTTAAATTTGGCACCCTGAAATATGATGTCAATCCGGAGAGTCTGGATGTTTGAAGAAGATATGCCGGCCCGGTGGCGAAGAATAAAATCTGCATTATGAAGATAACGATATTGGATGGATATGGAGTGAATCCAGGCGACCTCTCGTGGGATGGATTCAAGGAATTTGGTGAACTGGCCGTATATGACAGGACTGCTCCGGACGAGCTTGCCGGGCGGGCTGCTGATTCGCAGGTGCTGCTGACAAACAAGACTGTGCTTGACAGGACTGCCTTGCAGGCTCTTCCGGAACTGAAATATGTCGGGGTTCTTGCGACCGGATATAATGTCGTTGATGTTGAGGCGGCCAAGGAGCTTGGGATAACCGTGACCAATATACCGGCATACAGCACGATGTCTGTCGCACAGATGGTGTTCTCGCATTTGCTTGCCATTGTCTCCCGTGTCGAGCATTACACCGAAGAAAACAGGAACGGCCGCTGGAGTGACTCTGCTGATTTCTGCTATTGGGACATGCCTTTGCCTGAACTTGCCGGCAAGACTTTCGGCATAGTCGGTTTCGGGAATATCGGCCAGGCAGTTGCCCGTATAGCCCTTGCTTTCGGGATGAAGGTAAAGGCGTATACTTCAAAGGATGCATCCGTGCTGCCGGAAGGTGTTGAAAAGGCCGGCCTGGACGAATTGTTCAGTACATCCGATGTTGTGAGCCTGCATTGCCCGCTGACGGACGGCACCCGCCATATTGTCAATGCGGACAGGCTGAGGCAGATGAAGCCTTCCGCTATACTCATAAACACCGGAAGAGGCCCTCTGGTTGATGAGGACGCCCTTGCCGATGCTCTTGACAACGGCTTGATCTACGCTGCAGGAGTTGATGTGCTCTCCTGTGAGCCTCCGCGTGCGGACAATCCTCTGCTGCGTGCGAGAAACTGTTTTGTCACCCCTCATCTGGGCTGGGCCACAAAAGAAGCCCGCATCCGCCTGATGGACATAGCCGTGGCGAATCTGCGGGCCTTCCTCAATGGTGATGTTCAGAACAGCGTTGTCTGATTCAGCCTGACGGAACCGGAGTTTTCTGTCCGCTATTTTTTGGACGGAATAAGGAATGCTATGAGCATGAACAGCACTAAAACGGAGTAATAGATTGCAATCCTTATGTTTCCAACGGCTAAGTTGACAATGATGCCTGCTGCAAAAATGGTCATGTAGTCAAAGTTGTTTCTCCAGTCTTTGAAAGGCCGTTTCTTCAATGACGTTTTGTTCGATTTGAAATAAATGGATGCAAAGACAGTTGCCGTGACGGCCAAAGATAAAGACAACGTCATTACGGCAATCTGTAGCCATGATCCGTTTTCAGCAACAGGATATATCATGAAAGACAAAAGTGCCGCACGTACCAGTCTTTCTGAAATGTCGAGATATGATGTTTTCATTGTAAATCAGTATTGTTCCAATAATTATAGCTGTATAGAGATGTTGCCAGTCCCATATTTAAATAACTTTTTTCATCATCTGATAATTCAGAAGAGCTATTAATACATTCAGAGTATTTATTTATAATAAAAATAATATCATCACACTCAGAAACATAATTAAGAATTAAATCACTATATAGCTTTATTATATTGTCAGGGAGATTAACTCCATTAATTTCTGTCGTTTGCTTTAGATTGGAGTAAAATCCATCAAAAGCTTCCTCCATTTCAGGTGAATATAAAATGCTATACTCTAGTGTCTTGTCTTTTTCAAGACCATCGTCTGGAATACTTATTTTTGTTGTAATTCTGTTTGGTGCAGAAATTGTTCCATGTAGTCCTGCCAACATAATATTGTGCTTCTCTCCGACCATTAGGGCATCATTGTCAAGATTTACGTTCTTAATAATAGATGAATCTAACTGAATTTTCACTTCTAATTCCTTAATGAAGTTTTCATCTCCTAAACAAAATTTTGAATAAGCATCAGCAATTGCAGAGTATTCAACATTCTCTAAATCAATTGGCATGTTTTGTGATGGTGAATTGGCTGTGGTAGGCCAGGCAAGCCATGAACGGAATGCTCCAAATCCGACTCCGCCAATAAATGCACCGAAAGCTGCTCCTGTAATAGGGTTGCCAAGAAAAGTCCCAACTTTTCCTCCCGCCCATGCACCTGCTTTTCCTCCTTCATAAGCTCCTGCTAAATCATTGTAAACAATATTTACTGTCTCTTATACACATAACCGAGCCCACGAGACAG
>CAMWUW010000069.1 GCA_947177525.1 uncultured Bacteroidales bacterium
GGGCAGGACTGGGAGGTATGGCAGGAGACAGGACTGGGGACAGGACTGGAGGCAGACTGGGAGGTAGGACAGGGAGACAGGACTGGGGGACAGCTCCGCTTGATTTGTACCCATCCTCTGACGAGCCTCACAAAAATTTGTGCCATTTATGCCGCGGACGGACTGTGCCAACCACACATTATATAAAAAATCTCCGGTCCACGTCGCATGGGCCGGAGATGGTTGAAATATCATTCAATATTTATGAAAACTAACTAAGTGCGTTTACGGTATATACCAATATCGTGCCAAAGTTCCTTTCCAAAGCCTTTTCCGACAGAACCTGCAAACATAAGAAGCTGTGCCATGAAATATGGGACCAGCACAATGTAGTCCCTGTATGGAATAGGGCTTATGAACTTGTTCCATGCCAGCATGAAATCTGAAAACACAAACAGGATTGCCCCTGCCGCAAATATAGGTTTTCGCTGCAGTAATGCTCCGACAAGCATTAGACAAATTAGGCAAGAATAGATGCCCGTGCCTGTTCCGATGACAGTGCCGCCCTTTGCAAAGGCCTGAGGTACGATTCTGCACAACACGAAAATCAGAAGCAGGGCTGCTCCTGTGGCTACTGCCGGAATATACCATTTCCTGTATGGCAAGCCATTGGCTCCATTGACGGATATATGCCTATGCCTTGCAAGGAAATAGATTACATAAAAAACGTGTCCTATGGCAAAAAATCCCATCTGCCACAAGAAATTGCCGCATGAACCCATATAGTCTCCCAGCGCGGAAAATAGCAATGCCGCACTCATTTGCCAGGGGCATAGCCACAGTGAGCCTATAAATAATACAGTCAGCGGGATTGTTATCTTGTGCGGAATGTCCACTGGAAGAAAGAACAGTGTGCTGAAGCACAAAAAAAGACCCGCTGCCGCTATGGCAGCAGGCCTTATATGCTTGTATTCAAGTTTTGGTATATACATCTTGTCAATGCGTATGAATTATTTTGCAGCTACTGCATTTGCAGTCACTTTGCCTGCCGGCATGCGAGGTGCGGCCATTGTGCTCTTGACTGCAGCGGCTGCTGTACGTGTCATCTGTGCAGGGAGTGATGGACTTTCATTTAGGTAAGTGAGCACGTAGCCTGCATATTCTCCTTCAAGAATGAGTCCGATGCACTCCAGCCCTATGACTTCCACAGTTACGTTGTCGGAAAGTGTAATTGAATTGCCTGTAAACGTGGCATTGTCTTTATCTGACATGACACCGTAGCAGATCGTGTAATTTCCTGTTATTGAGTATGTATTGCCGTCTGAGTTAAGGTAATTGCCGAGGAACCACACGTCTATAGGACCATAAGTATCGTCAGTGTAGTCTTCCAGGTCAGTTGTAATAATCGACAGACTTCCATCCTCGTTGTAGTTACAGTTGATTTTATCAGAAAAACTTTGTAGTCCTGAGATGAAGTATGACTGTCCCGTTACGTTGGATTCGATTACGACTTTGTTTGCTACACCGTTGTTGCCGGTAATTGTCCATGTGCCGAGCCAATCCTCGTAAGTTGCCTTAGTGACCTCAGGTTCCTTCTCTGTAGTGAAAGTTACAGCGGCAGGAGTACCGTAGACCGCTCCGTCTGCTTTGAGGCCGAAAGCAACATACTTGTATGTCTTCTCTGGCTCAAGGTTATTAAGCGTATGCTTGTATGACGTTCCCTTGAAAACAATGTCTGAAAGCTTTTTTCCGCTTGCCTTCAACTCTGCAACTTTTTTGGCTATGGCATCGTCTGTGCCTGTTGCTGTGTCATCATAGCAGAATCCGTAGAAAGTGTCGTCTTTCGTTCCGTCATGAGTGATTGTCAGAACTGCACCGTTTGTTGTAATGTCAGATGCCTTTGCCTTGAAAATGACAGCAGGAGTTTCCTCTTCGCTACCCCCCGTTTTGAGGCTCTTTATCGCAAGAAGATGCGAAAACTGCAGCAGCCATGCATGCTGATGCATAGAAAAATGATTTGAACTTTTTCATTTGAGTCTTCTTTAATTGGTTTTGGATAAGTTTATACATAAGCAAATATAAACATTTTTTTGAAAATACTCATTCCTTTAGAATGGCGAACCTGCAGGCACAGCTTCATTGCGGACAGATTCCGGAATGGTTGTTCTGTTGTAGCGTAGGCTCTTTTCCTTTTGTGCCGTCCCGCCGTCCTGCCCTGCAGTTGCGTCTGCCGTCATTTTGCTGCCGTTCATATCCATGACAAGAGTCTGCCCGTCGTCGGCAAGTGAAACGGCATATGAACAGGCCCATGGGCTTGATTTCTTGCCGTCATAAAGTCCGCTCAGGATGTTGCCGTCAAGCTGCCATGTTCCTGCATAGCGTCTGAAATGCAGCTCGTCAAGCCTCTGGTACAATTCAAAATTACCGTCTTTCGTGAATGAAATGTATACGCTGATTTCCACTGCCTCTCCGCCTTTCACGATAACGCTCCCGTCCAGGCTGCCGGCAGATGCAAGCTTCCATTCCCCGGTGATGTCAGGAGGAAGAACTTCATCCGCAGACGGCTTGCTGCATGACGGCAGCCACAGCAGCGCAGCAATCACGGCTGCATATAATATTGTGATGTTCAGTCTCATATCTAATCTGTTTTGAATTTCCGGATCTATAGCCATCCGTCTGTAACACTTACATAAGGGCGTGCCATGACAGAAATTTCCCTGGAAATCTCCATTCCGCCCATTGCATTGCCTCCGAGCGTGCTTCCTCCCGCTATTGCCTTGATCGTAATCTTCGCAGCTCCTGTTGTTGTAGGGAACAGGGTGAGCCGTCCCGAGACAATGACCGGAGTGCTCTGCAGTCCGAGTCCGTCACCTGACACGGAAACGGAAGTGTAGGTCAGATTCTTGGCATCAGATCCGAAATAACCTGTAAGGCTGATTGATGACTCTTCCCCTGCTGGTATCATGTGGCATGGGACACCTTCAATCTGCATGAGCAGTTTCCATGCGTTGATTGTCCCGGTGCCCATCTTGCCCTTGTAAGGCTTGAGGTCAAGGTCGCCCCAGACAAGGTATTCGCCTTTTCCTACATTGGTCCTCTTGGTACCCGAAAGACGGTGGTCAATCGCATCTACGGATGTCAGCAGCAGTGACACCATTTCCTCATGTGTGAAATGCTGCCCGAGCTTCTTGGCGTATGACAGTCCGAGGGCAGCGACTCCGGACATGTGCGGACATGCCATCGATGTGCCCTGCATCCATGCGTAGCTTCCGTCTGCCGGAGGTACGGTAGACAGCACTGCTGCTGTTTCGCGCGCCTCGCCTCCGGTATAATATTCGCCCCCTGGGGCGGCAATATTGCATCCCGGGCCATAGTTGGTATAATATGTCGGCAGGTTGTCTGATGCTATGGACGTCACCGATATGATGTCGCCGCTTGCTCCGGGATAGGCCGAGACATTTGCCCCGTCATTGCCCGCAGCGAATATCACAAGACCTCCGTCCATTACCTCAGGCAGATTGTCCGCCTCCATGAAATATCTGAGGGCATCATACTCTACGCTGTAGTATTTTTGCTGGAGGTAATCCTTGTCCGACATGAAGGCACCGGCAGGATAGCCATAGGAGCACTGCAGTATGCAGGCCCCGTTGTCGGCTGCATATTTGATTGCACGCGCACAGACAGCAGGAGTTGCACTTGCCTCTCCGTCGAATATCTGGCACGACATGATTTTCACGCCATCTCCGTTGCCGCTTCCGCCGGCTATGCCGCATACGCCCGTTCTGTTGCCGTTGACCGCAGCTATAGTGCCTGCTACATGGGTCCCGTGGCTGCCAGGGGAAATTGCTCCTCCACTCACGAAATTGTAGCCGTAGTAATCTCCAGCATAGCCGTTGTCGTCCTCGTCATTGCCTCTCTCGCCTTCATTCCTCCACATGTTGGCCGCAAGGTCAGGATGGTTGAAGCATACGCCCTCATCCACGACTGCCACGATTATTGACGGATCACCTGCTGTCAGTCTCCATGCGTCGGCCACGTTGATGTCCGCACCGGCCACTGCAGTAGGGGAGATTGTCTTGCTGCCGGAATTTATGTAGTGCCACTGGTCACCGAGAGAAGGGTCGTTGAACGGGGCCGTTCCGGTGGCCGAAGGTGTGGCACGCGGACCTGAATATGGATATACGATTCCGTCAGAGGCCTTTTTGACCGGAGTGCAGAACTGTACCTTGACGATGTCTGAAGATGAGGCAAGCGATGTTGCCGCGTTCTCCAGGTCTGAGTCTTCAGGAAATTCTACCTCATACCATCTGTGGAGTCCGTATTCTCTGGTGCGTTTCTCCGTCTTTTCCACAGGAGGGAAGACCCTGTGCACCTGTGTCGCGCCGATTTCGCTGAAAATGCTTCCTGGGAAATCTTCAGTCCGGTCTTCGAGAGATTCTGCCATTTCGTTGCTGACGTAGATGACAAGCCTTCCTGGAGCGGCCTGTGCGCTGCGGCAGATTATCTTCTGCTCAGCAGTGTACCCAGAGTGTCCGTCTGGCGGTGTCCCCTGATCTGAAATAACAGAGCATCCGGCAGCGGCAAGTGCCAGCATGGCGGACGCGATTGCTTTGGTTGTATTGCTGATGGTCATAATAATAAGGTTGCATATATATACAAGGCACAGACCCCAAAAGTCCCATGCAGGACTTTTAGGGTCTGTCTCATATGTTACATTGCTTATTCAATAAACAAGTCTGCTCTCTCACATTTGACAAGCTGGTCAGCACTGATTGTGCGGATGTTTCCGCCTGTGCTGAAACGTCTTGCTTTCTGCTGTGCCGGCTGGCCGTTTACCTTGCTGACAGCTGCATTTATTGCAGCTGTTGCAGCAGCACCTCTTGTTACAGAAGCCACCTTGAAGGTTCCTCCGAATGTGTAGCCCATAAAATCGCCGATTTCTCCTGTCGGATTGCCCTCATCGTCAGTAATGATTTGATACAATCCGTAGGTGAGCTCGAAATCGCTGGTCGCCACCATCTTCGTCGGATTAGGATACTGGTCGTATGTAAATACTGCGAGACTCATGCTGTTGTTGTCTGAATTCATCAGACAATATACAGGTCTCTCCACAACAGCACCGGCGTTGTTGATATAAGTCTCGAATACCAGGCTCTTCTCTCCATCTTCTGTTTGGAATGTACAGCGGTACATAGGCGCAATGGCTGCTAATCCTATATTGGTGAAATTGTACATATTTACAACGTTGTCGGCTCCAGTCGCAATCTTGGCTCCTTTCACTCCTTCGTCCCACACGAAGGCACCCCAGTACTTGGTTTCCCCAAGCAGACCTTTCATTCCTCCGTTTCCTGGTTCTTCTTCAGAGTCTGCAAAGAGCCAAGGCTCACTGTGCGCAGCACTGCCTGCATTTGTCGTGAGGGCTCCGGTTGCGGTCCATATTCCGCAATAGTCACCGAATACTGAATTCTGGTAGATTGTGAAGTCAAGCGTTGACTTTCCGGATGCTGAAGTTATGGTCACGACAGCTTCACGATATGCCAGTGTTGCATTGTCTTCTGCTGTGACTTCTATTGCGAATGTTCCAGTCTCTCCCTCGGCCTGTCCGATTGTAATCCAATCTGCATCTGTAGCAGCAGTCCAGTTCTCAACGGCGATGAAATCAAGGCTTCCTGCACCGTTTTTGGCCATTACATAAAGTTCTTCTGCGTCTTCCGCATCAGAGGTGTATGCCAGGGTGCTTGTCGCCATCTTCTGGCTGACTGTGAACACGATCTCCTTGTTTCCTCCGCTGACCTTCACCTGTGCAGTGCGGTCTGCATCAACGTTGACACCGGCAGAAACAATAAGGGAAACCTCAGCGGAAGCCGCTCCTTTGGCTGCTGAAAGTGTAAGCCATGAAGCTTCAGTGACTGCTGTCCACTCTGCTACAGCCGAGAATTTGACTACAGCCTCACCGCCAAGCTCCGGCAGGGTTACGTTGTCGCTTCCTATTACGGCCACGCCGTCAATGAAGTCCTGGGATACTGTATATTCGAGTTTGGCTTCGCCGCATACAATCTCAATCTGTGCCGTACGCGGAGCAGATATGTTGACAGGGGCCTCAATGCTGATGACATTGTCATATGCTGCCCCCCCCGAAGTCTTCGACAGGGTAAGCCATGAGGCATCAGTCTTTGCCGTCCATTCTTTCGTTGCAGAGAATTTCAGATCTGCGCTTCCTCCCTTGGCATCAAGGACATAAGAAGTTTCGCCTGCAGCTTCCAACTTGTCGCTCAGAAGCTGGCTGATGGTGAAAATCAGCTCCTTGTTGTCGCAGTGTATCCTGACCTCACCGCTGCGGTCGCCTTCAAGGTCCGCATTCTCGTCTACAGTCACTGTCAGGGTGTTGTCTCCGGCCTTGCCGGACAATTTGTCAAACTCAAGCCAATTAACCACGGTAGTGACGTCCCAGACATCTGAAGACTTGAAGCCGAGAGATACCTCCCCTCCCTGAGGAGGGGCGATTATCTCTGCTGACTGTCCCTTGGCATAATCCAGAGTCACCTCCGGCAGCTCTGTCTCGTTTTGGCATGAGACTGCTGCGGCCAATGCGCATATCGCGCCAAGCAAATATATTTTTTTCATATTTCCCAAAATTTTAAAACGGCTTCCTATTTGTCATATTCACCGAAAGGCAGATTGATCTCGGCTGCATACACTATCATCCATTTGCCTGCATCCGATGCGTCTTCCATCTTGATATATGACGGGTTCCTCGGATTGTCTGTGCTGAGCTTGAATGTGCTGCTGAGTACAGTAGTCAGCACGCTGTAGCCGGCGTTCTGCATGTACCACTGTCCGTTTCCGCCGTCATGTCCGGTATACTTGATTGTCACAGTGTTGTCGTCCACTGCGGTTGCAGAGAAGTAGAGCATGCCGTAATAATTGCCTGAAGTGAAGCCTACACCCCATTTGCTCTGCGTTGCAGCCGTAAGTCCTGTACCGAGATACATGAAGCCGATATTTTCTTTTTCTCCTGCACTTCCTGCCTTGCACTCAAGGAATTTCTCCAGAGCGGAAGCTGACATGCTGCCGTCTGCTCCAGAGAAGAACCACAGGCTTGATGTAATGGCCTCGCTGAGAGGTACAGGCCTGATTTCAATGTATACAGACTTGTCATCTGCATAGCAGTTGCCGTCCTCGGCAGAATACTTAAGCTCGCTTACCTTTTTTCCGGCATACTCAAGTTCCTCATAGAACTTGTAGCCTTCAGGAGTGTAGATGAACGGAATGTTGACGGCATTCCCGCTTTCTGCATCTGTGAAGCTGAGCATTCTGTAGCTTGCTGCAGCTGTGACTGTTATGTCCCCGATGTGCAGATTGTAGAAGCTGGCAGCCATATTGGCCTCCATCTCAGTGACGTCTGCAAGATAGACATTCCATTCCACATCTTTTGCAAGAGGCTTCATTGTGATTCTTGCGCCGTGTTTCTTGCCTTCGAGCAGAATCTCGTCTGCATTTGCGGAGAGTACACGGAACTCGAAGTCACCGAGCATGCCGTCGCCGTTGGTTCCGACGCCGTCAGGGTTCGAAGGAGTCGAGAAATAGTGGAATAACTCGTTGTACTCATCGAAAGAGAGCACGACTCCCTGGCTCTGGTCAATCTTGTAGTGTGATGTGGCAGTCTGTTCACCGAACAGTTCGTTCTGTACTGTGACTGTATTGTCATCGGAGAATTTGCAGATGACATTGTATCCGCCGTATTTGGTTGCGGCATAGTATTCCATTACCCAGCCGTTAGGAGCACCTGTGAGAACCTCTGCCGTACGTGCTATCTCCTCGCGGATACGTATAGCGGAAGACTGGTCGAACACATCCTCGATGCGTGGCGTACAGGCAGCAAACAGCATGGCCAGCATCAGAAATATATTGAACTTTTTCATTGCGCGTCTTATTTAAGTGTTTTAAGATCAAGTGAAGCGGCTTCAGCGGAGCGGCGGAGCACAACTTCTCTCAGAGACTCGAGGTCAATTCCCCATGAATCGCTCAGGTAGGTCCTGACAATGTTCAGCTTAGCCACGATTGCATCTCTTCCGCTTGTGTCGTCACCGTCAACTCCGTTCGCGAGAATTGCCTGCCATGCTGTGTCAGATGACGTTACGTATGTCGAATAAACCTCTGCGAAGTCCTCGTTGTATTCACCGCTGGCATAGCCTGTCACGAATCCTTCTTTTGCAGCATCGACATCCTTCACATTGACCCAGTCGGCTGCATGGTATTTACCTGCGGAGATGGCCTGGAAGTCGGTGGTGTAGTTCTTCTTCTGTGTCAGGATATGGCAGAACTCGTGGTGCATCGTGTGGAAATACCAGTAGTTCAGGTCCAGAGGTAGATCATAGTGATTGCGGTAAGGGTCATCCTGGTTTACATAGATGTTTTCTGTATCAAGCTCGTTGATACGGAACAATGTGACCTGTACACCTCCCTCGGCGGTACCGAGGACTATTGAACCCTGGCTGTTGTACTGAGGGGAGCCGATGAGCTGGAAGACACGGAAGGTATTCTTCCTGATGAAGTCTGCCCCGGCATCCTCCACATACGCATCAAGCCATACATGTTTTATGAGGATGGCTATCGCCTTGGAATTGTCTATTCCTGCAGGAATGACATTGTAGCTGTTGTTGGACAGCTTATCATTGTAGAGCCAGTTGAATTCGATATTGTAAGGGAAGGTGAAATTCTTCATCAGCCACATGTCGAATTCGCCGCGCTCAGGAATGTCTGCATCATCGTAGATGCTCTGGCTTCTGTCCGGCTCGTCTTTGTAGCATGAAGACAGGGCCATAAGAGCAGCGGCAATAAGCATCAAATATTTAATTTGTTTCATATTGTCAAATTTAATTGTTCGTCATTTATCTCGGATTGGCTTCAAGTCCTGCCGCGAGAACGTCTGCAGGCAGCTGTATGGCTCCGCGGAGGTCTCCTGCCTTGAATACTATAGGGTCCTGGCCGTCAAGATTGTGGCTGAATGCGATTCCGTATCTCTTGATGTCAATGAAGCGGAGTCCCTGCCAATATGTCTCAAGCCTGCGCATCTGGAGGATGATATGAAGCATGTTGGTCATTGTGCCCTCATCCACCTTGAAGCCCTGAGGATGGAGAGTCTTCTTGATACCCCTCTGCCTTGTGGCAGTTATGACTTCCGGAACCTCGTTGAGGCCGTTCACGAATGAATTGACAGATTCCTCGGTAAGAACCGGACGTGTTGCAGTGCCGAGGCTTGGGCGGCAATGTACCTTGACCCATGAGTTCATGTCCGCAAGGGCTTTGGCATATTCCTTTTTCCTGGTGTAGGCTTCAGCGCGTACAAGCAGGGTCTCGTCTGCAGTGAAGACTGGGTCAACCACATGGGCGAAACCGGTCTGTGCAACTTTGTCAGTAACCTCGAACTGTTCGAACATCTTCGGATACATTACCACGTTTGTGTTTCCGTAAAGCATCCTTGCCTCGTAGAGAGTGTTGTTTGAGGAACCGCTTCCCCAAGGCATTGTGGCCCAGAAAGTCTCGTATGTCGTGATTTCCTGGTTGTGGGCATATCTCAGGAATGAACTTGAACCCTGGAATGCACGGCCAAGCAAAGAATATGATGTCACCATCATGAGGTTTGCATCGTCACGCATGTAGGAGTTGTTGATGTCCGATGAACCTGCAAGCAGGGTGTAGGCAGACACGTTCCTGATCAGATTCTCAGGATTCTCTCCGAGGACCTTTGACGCATATTCGATAGCCTTGTCGTCGTTGAGGTAGTAGAGGTTGAACCTTGCTGCAAAAGCGTATGCCGCCTTGTTGTTGAAATGGTATTTCGGAATTGCAAGGTAGCTGTCATTCAGCATCGGAAGGGCTGCCTCAATGTCTGCATTGATGTTTGCATAGAGCTCGGCGAGGGTGCCTCTTTCGTCTACTGAGATTCCTGCCTGCTTAGGATAAGGAAGTCCCGGATATTCGTTTGCCTTGTCAGGATTCCATGCCATGCAGAATGTATTGGCAAGGTTGAACATTCCGTATGCGCGACAGAGCAGCGCCTCTGCCCTGAGGGCATTGCCTTCTGCACCGGCCTCAAGCTCATCGAGGGCCTCAAGAGCCTGGTTGGCGGTTGCTATCGCAGTGTAATGGCCGTTCCACACCTGTTTTGGAGTGTCATTGTAGTTCACGTCCTCCACGTCCTCCCAGAGATAGAGCTTCTCCTGGTCGGTATATGTGTTGTAGGACTTTCCGTTGCTCATGACATTGTCAGAGCTGAATTCAAGTATATAGTCAGGCAGCTTCGTCGGATACGCCGAAACGAGGAAACTCTTGACCTTCTCTATGGAATTAAGCTCGGCCCTGTCGTCAGGCAATTCATCAAGGAATTTGTCGCAGGAGCTGAGTGCCGCGATTCCGCAGAGGGTAAGAAATATGTAATTATACTTTTTCATCTTTCTTCATTTTAATTGTCAGAAACCGATTCTCAGTGTGAGAGTAAACTGTCTTGGCAGAGGAGTCGCCACACCTCCGGCATTGTAGAACTCAGGGTCCTGTCCGCCCAGCGCCTTGTCTGAGTAAAGCAGACAGATGTTAGTTGCCTGGAACTTGAGGGAAAGGGCACTCATCTTTGCCTTGTTGATCCACTTCTTAGGGAAGTCGTATGCAAGGCTGACCTCTTTCAGACGGATGAAATCACCTTTTGCAATCCTTGCAGTCGAGCGGTTGTATGCGTTGTATGCATAGCTCAGCCTGCTGTCTTCCTGAAGCTGGCGGAGGTCCGCTATGGCAGGTACATCGGTGTAAGCCTCATCTCCTGATACTGTCCAGCGGTTCTTGAACTCCTTAGGCATTGCAGAGAGGTCTGAGTATACTGCGTAGAACGCAGGGTCAAGCCTTACGACGTTTCCGAAGGAATAGGTCATGAACACGTTCAGGTGCCATCCCTTGTAGGTGAAGACGTTTCCGAACGATCCTGTGATTGTAGGGTCGGTAGGTCCTTCATATTTAAGGTAGTCAAGGGTACGTGACTGGAAGTTGATTCCGCTTGTCGTAAGCTCTCCTGCCTCGTTGATGATGGTAGGAATACCGTTTTCGTTAAGTCCCTGGTAATCTATGGAGAACAGTGAACGGTAAGGATAGCCTTCCATTGTAAATCCTGTTCCTGTGATCATGTCAATGATTCTCGTATTTGACTCGAGTGAAGTTACCTTTGTGGTCACGTGCGAGAAGATGAGGTCTGTGCTCCAGGTGAAATCCTTGGTCTTGATATTCTTTGTAGAGATAGACAGCTCTTCTCCGCTCGATGCCATTGAAGCGACATTGGCGTACTCTGTGATTGTACCCTTTGTTCCGTTGGTAGTCCTTGGACCGATGAGGTCGTAGTTGTTTCGCTTGTACCAGTCGAAGGTGATGTTGAGTCTGTTGTCGAAGAATCCCAGGTCGGCTCCGACGTTGATCTCATGCTTCTTCTCGTAGGTCAGCTCAGGGTTTGCGAAGTCGTATATCTCAAGTCCTGACTCCTTGTCTGATGCGAAAGGTCTCCAAGGGTTGTAGCTCTGGATAATCACAGATGAGTTCGTCACTGCAGGCTTGTCTCCGGTAAGGGAGTATGAAGCCTTGATTGTAGCGTGTGAAAGTACGTTCTTGAATGCATTCTCGAACCATGCCTCCTCGTGTACGTTCCATGCGCCTGATACGTTCCATGTAGGAAGCCAGCGTGCCGTCCTGACTTTTCCGAGGCGGTTGCTTCCCTCATAGCGGACTGTTCCGTTGAGCGTATAGCGGCGTTTGTATGAATATGTAGCTGTTCCGAAGAATGCCACGTCACGGTTGTATGCGTTGGTCAGATTGTAATATACATCGTTCTGCTCGCTTGCCTGCTTGAAGTAGTTGTAGTTGTAGGCTCCGAGATATCCCATATCATACTGCATTCCGACACCGTTGAAGTAGCTTCTGTTACGGACAGTGTTGTTGATTTCCATACCGCCGAAGACGTTCAGGATGTGGCTTCCGTTGTAGACGTCGTTGTATGCGGCAGTCGCACGGAAGTCCCAGCTGTTCATCTTGTATTTTGTTTCACGGTAGAAACCTCCGTCAGGAAGTACTGAGAAAGGAAGTGAGTTAGGCTGGTCAGGATCCGTATAGAGCCATGGGTTGTTGTCACGTATGGTGGAGTCATCCATTGCCCTGAATGAGAGTGCCATGTTGGAGTTCTCGCGGATCTGGTTTGCCTGTGTGGTGGTAGAGTACTTGTATGCTCCGAGGGCAGAGAGAGTGACCTGCTTGATAGGCTTGTATTTGAGCTCTCCCTGGAACTTGAGGTCAACGACATCGAAGTCGATGAAGTTGTTTGCAAGCTCGTTGTGGATATTGAAGGCTGCATAGTTGCGTGTGTAGGACTCATTCGGGTCAAGTGTCCTTGATGTGTTGAGGGCGTATGAATAAGGGTTGATGTCGAAGTCCCTTGACACTTCTCCGGTCACTGCATTCACGCTCTGTCCGAGTGTTCCCGGTGCTCTCTGCTTACGGTATGACGCGTTGCTGATGAGGCTCACGGACACCTGCTTGCTTATGTTGAAGAGGGTGTTCACGCTTGCTGTATAACGCTTTACGCTGCTTTGCTCAGTCCAGCCCGGATCGTCCATCACTGAGAATGATGCATAGTACTGTGCCTTGTCAGAACCTCCGGATACGCTGAGAGAGTGGTTCATCGATATGCTGTTGCTGAAGAGCTCGTCGAACCAGTCTGTGTTCCTGAACTCTGCCGCGCTGAGATATCTGTTTCTTGCCTCCGGAGTGTTTGCAAGGCCGAATGTTCCGGATGTCTCGTCATACTGGTTCATCAGCTGGTACATCTTTCCGTACACACCGCTGCTGGCTGCCCTGTATGTTCTTCCGAATGATATGAGACCGTCTTTTTCCATCTCCTTGTATATGCCCATCTGCTCCTGCGAGTTCATGATGTTGAACTGGCTGTAGCTCGGCTTGAGGCGAGTGGTGAATTCACCGGTATAGTTGATGCGGGAGGTTCCGGCCTGTCCTCTCTTGGTCGTAACGACAATCACACCCGCCATGGCGCGTGCACCGTATATTGAGGTTGCCGAACCGTCCTTGAGGATTTCGAAGCTCTCGATGTCATCTGAGTTGAGTCCTGCGATTGCGGACGAGATGAGGGTTGCTGCATCTCCTGATGAGAGTGCGTCTGCATCCACTTCTGTAACGTCCTCCATGATGACACCGTCCACAACCCAGAGCGGCTTGGATGAACCGTATATTGAGGTTGCACCGCGGACGCGGATCTTTGGAGCTGTACCGAATGTACCGGAAACGTTCTGGACGCTGACTCCGGCCGCACGTCCTTCGAGGGAGCGTGAAATGTCGGCCATACCGTCAATCTTTGACTCTGCAGCGTTGACTTTTGCCACCGAACCGGTGAAGAGACGCTTGTCCTGTACCATCATACCGGTTACAACCACCTCTTCCAGCACGTTGTTGTCAGGAAACATGCTGACATTGATGACGGCCTGTCCCTTGACAGGAACTTCAGCGTCAGCATAGCCGAGGAAGCTGAAAATAAGGACTGCATTCTTGTCGACCTTGATGCTGTAGTTACCGTCAGCATCTGTCATTGCGCCGACCATGGTCCCCTTGACCTGGATAGATGCAAATGGAACAGGCTCACCGTTTCCAGCATCGGAAACGACACCTTTCACCGTCAGTGTCTGGCCGTAAGCCAGAGATGACGCCAATAGCATCAGCACCATGAAAAAAAAGGTAAATTTTTTCATAAGCACATAAATTAGTTAAACATAAATATTGAATAGTTATTATTTTCATGTCCGGCCGCCTTGCAGCAGGCCTTTGCACAAAAAAACGAGCGTTTAATG
>CAMWUW010000070.1 GCA_947177525.1 uncultured Bacteroidales bacterium
AAGCCGTATTGTGCGCCTTGTTGTGAGGTGTTTTCGATTGAGACAGAGGGCGTTCTGTGTGCCAGCGGCAATCCCAACGAACCAGGCTGGGATCTTTTTGAAAATCCGGATTATTCGTATGATTTCTGATTGCCTGTAAATTATGAAGAGATTGTTCAAAATCACAGTTCTTGCAGTTCTCTCCCTTGCTTTTGCGTCATGTGAGGAAGAGCCTTCCTGTGAACCAATCAAAGAACTGCATTTTGTTGTCAATAGCACTGAAAGCCAGACAAAGTCGTATTTTGACAACAATATGGATGGCACTTATTCTCCCAAATGGTCCAAGGGAGACGAGCTTGCAATATTTGTCGGCGAAATTAACGCCAATACAAAAATTACGGCGAAATTGTCAAATGTCAACGAGAGCGGAAGTTCCGTTGCCAGTTTCGAGGGCACCGCAAGTAATGTAGAAGAAGAAGGGACATTCCGTTCTTTCGCCCCAGCCGCGGCATTTGTGAAAGCCTATGCCAATGGAACGGTAGGTGTCACTCTTAATACGGTCCAAATGCCTTCAAGCATTACTATAGACGAGTCGTGTGATATTCTTGTTGCCAAACCGTGCTATTATATGTCCGACGCCGGCAGCGTGGTAGTTGACGACCTTTATTTCAAAAGATTGTTTTCCATTCTTAAAGTTAACCTTACAGGAGCGGATGCGCTTAAAGGCGAAGCAGTAAAGTCGTTCACGATTACTGCTCCCCAGTCGGTGATTCTTTCCGGACGGGCTGCCGTAAATTTATCGGAGGCGACAGTTTCGGCCTGGAATACAAATGATAATGCAATTACTGCTTTATATGAAGCTGATGCTCCAGTATTCGGCGGTGAGAATGGCCTGGAGAATACTGTCTGGCTTGTGGTTAATCCAACGACAATTGCTTCCGGCAGTACTTTGGTTTTCAATGCTGAAACAGCTAATTACAATATTTCGAAGGAAGTTGTCCTGACTAAAGACATGATTTTTCCGGAAAGCCAGATTGCAGTTATAAACCTCTCCATAAAGGAAGGTGATTATTCGGCAGTGACGCATGAGGACAGAATCATAGTTGAGAAATTCAGCAATGCTTCAGTGACAAAGGAGACATATCAGCCGTCAGAGACTGGAGTGGTCGGGACTGGCGTTTCTTCTGAAATGACTTATGTCTATACAGGCTCTAACACTAATATCCGCTTAAACGCTAACGGCCACTCTTCAACAGATCCTTATCTTTATATGTCGGCGGCAAATGATGCGTTCACAATGAATAATATCAGACTTGACAATGAATCATCGCTGAAATTTTCCTGTCAGGCCAAAACCAATTCAGGCACCGCTGCATTTACGGTACGGTATAAAGAGTCGTCTGCCGGAACATGGAATACTGCCGGGACGATATCTGCTTCAACGTCATCATTTGACACAGTCCAGTCTGTGATTTTCTCAGTCGGCAATACCGTGAAATCTCTTGACCTGCAAATTGTCGCAAGTGCAGCTGTGCTGGTTGACGATATCATCCTTGAAAGTTATATTGACAACAGGACGTCTCTGGCTGTTCCGGAAAATGTGGTTGCTGCTGTTGATGGAAGTGTTCCAAATAAGGTGAACGTCACTTGGGACTCTGTTGAAAATGCCGGTTCTTATGAAATCGTGTTCAGTGCTTCCGGGCATGATGATATTGTAAAGACGTCATCCGGCAGTTTTGTTGAAGCAGAATCTCTGAGCTATGCGACGGAGTATAGTGTTAAGGTCAAGTCCGTAACGTCAGATTCTGACAATTTTATTGATTCTGATTATTCTGAGGCTGTTTTGGTGACTACGGGAGAGAAACCTGCCGGAGCTGCGGAGTGGGTGTCTGTGCCGTTTGCTGATCTTAAGGACGGCGACAAGGTGGTCATTGTGAGGACAAGCGGGACAAGTCTCGCCTTGTCAAATGACAAAGGAGCTTCTGCCGCTCCGTCTGCAGTTGCCATTGCATGTACGGGAAACAAATTGAATGCAGAGCCTGCTGCCAATGTCATTTGGCAGGTTGGGATCGAGGATGGAGGAGTCGTATTCTATACGGGAGAAGACAAGACCAAGTGGCTGTATTTCACCGGTACAAAAGCAAACGGAGTGCGTGTCGGTACCAATGCCGCCAACACTTTCACGTTTGATTCCAATTATTTGAAGCATGTCGGCACTTCAAAATACTTAGGAATATATAATAATCAGGAATGGAGAGCTTATGCGTCTTGTACTGGGACTTCAAACATCGCAAACCAGACTTTTGCTTTCTTCGTGGAGCGCTGATTCCGAATCTCCTGATTCATGGCGAAATATAGTTGTGGACAAAGTTCCCGGGGTGCAAAATATACGGTGCCTCGGGAATTTTGTTTTATAAAACATTAATGTTTTGAGGGTATTTCAATGATGTCGGCCATTCAAATCATTCGTGTTTCCGATAGCGTCAGAGCATTTCAAGAGTTCTCTGCAGCACGAAAATTTTGAAGAAAAAACGAACACCGTTTTGGGTTTTTATATAACTTTACAGAATCTTCGCGCAAAAATATGTATCCGTTTTGCGAACATTAATTATAAATAGTTGATTATGAAACGTTTTTTTCCATTGTTGCTGTGCTTCGCATTGCCGTTTTATACGGGGTGCGGGGAAGTCGCAAAGGATGAGACTGCAAATGTGATAATAATATCACAAGATGCACTTGCCTTTGCCGAAAATGGCGGAACAGCTGCAATTGCTGTTGCCTGTCCTTCTGATTGGAACGGAGAATGCCAGGAAAGTTGGCTGAAACTGGAGAAGTCTCCGGAGTCTATTGTGATTACGGCGGATGCCAATGTCACGGGAAAGAAAAGGACTGCTGTAATTTTGCTCTCAAACGGTGCGGACAGCAAAGAAATCCGTGTGACACAGGCTTGGTCGAATGATCTTGTACAGCTTTATGCCAATGCTCCGGAGTCTGTCAAACTTGATTCGGAAGGTGAGGCTCTGATGTTTGCGGTATCGTCAAACAGTGACTGGACCATTGAATCTGCTGACTCATGGCTTTCTGCCGAGACTGATTACGGGAAGGGGCTTGCGGTTATAAAGGCCGCTGCAAACGCCGGTGAATCAAGGACTTCAAAGGTTACGCTCAGCGCGTCTTCCGGGGATGAGTCAAAGTCTCTGACAATTGCAGTCTCCCAGATTTCCCGTGAGGAGAATCCATACTTCCGCATGCTCGGATATTTCGGACTGTATGCAGAGAACTGGTATTTTCAGGGACAGTCTCTCGGAAACGCCGGAACTGCAACGCATTGTACCATTGAACAGGATGTTTACGGAAAAAGTTTCATAATCAATGATTTGTTCAGAGCCGGGACTAAAATAACCGCAGGCTATGATAAAGAAAAAGAAGTGATGACAATCGATTTGGGAAAACTTTGTCTTGAGATGACTGACGGCCAGTCCGCGAATTATTCCTTTTTCCCTGTTGCAATCAACTTCTCAGGGGCGAGCGGTTTTTCGACATCAATGCTGACAGGAACTCCCGGCACTGGATATTCTGATGAGAGCGAGAGCGAAAGGGATGCTATACTTCTGTCCGGCTTCCCGGAAAATTACCCGTCTTTCGGACTTGTCGTATATACGGGCACCGGCTATGCTTCCGACGGAGGAAGCTATTACGCAGACGGCAAGATGTACTTTGTAAAAGCCGACGGCCAGTGACCAATTAAGAATGAGCCTTGTAAACCGCAGAGTGAAAGCCGTTTTTACAAGTCATAAAAATAGATATAATGAAAAGATTGTCAATATATGCTGCAATGCTGCTTTCAATGGCAGCCTGCACAAAAGAGACGGTAACGTATCACAATCCGGTTCCCGGAGAAAATGAAAAAGATATAATTGCCGAGCTTAGCATAGGGTCCAGGAACACCCTGTTCTCTACGGATGATGGAGTAAATGCCGCAGTTGCCTTCAAGAGCTTGGGCGGTGAAGTAGTAATTGATGTCAATACGAATGTTTCATGGGACTGCAAGGTCTCCGGTGATGATTTCGTTGAGGCGGTAAAAGATGAGACGGCCGATCAGCTTGTGCTTTCGTGCCCTGCAAATAAGAATGAAAAGAAACTCTCGGCTTCCGTGGAAGTTACCGCCGGAGACAAGACTGCGGTAATAGAAGTCGTACAGAATGCCTATGGCACATTAGAAATTGCTGCCTCGCAGAATAATTTCCGTATTCCGGCTGTGGGCGACCTTGCCGCAAGTTTTTCAGTGACATCCAGTGATGAGAACTGGACATTCGAGACTGTGGCCTGCGAATGGATGTTTGTTGAAAGAAACGGAAATGAACTCACGCTGTCCGTTGATCCCAACGTAGGACTTGCCGACAGAGAAACTGTCATAACGCTCATTGCAGGACTGGGGGGGGCAACTCCGGTAACTGAAAAAGTTTCAATACTTCAGGACCGTGCCGCAAACATTTCTGTAGGTGCCCAGACCATTCCGTTTGCTCCTACCTCTGATTCTGAAAGAGAGGTTTCTGTGAGCGCAAATTTTGACTGGGAATATGAAGTGGACGATCCTGAAAACGGCTGGCTTACTGTCGAAAGAACAGAAAACGGACTCAGAATAACTCCTGTGGTCAATTCCGGAGAAGAGTCACGCGTAGTAGCAATTACAGTCAGGACCGGTGACGGAAAGGATAATGTTGATGAGAAAGTCATCACGGTTTCCCAGACAGGAATGGACCTCAATGCCTTTATTGTCGGGCTGAATGTCGAGGCAAAGAATCTCACTTCAATTCTCTTCTTCGGAAAAGGTTTCACAGGAACAATAGACTGGGGTGACGGTACTGTCGAGGAGGTGGATACTGACACCTATCCTTCACATACATATACTGACCCTAATGAATATATTGTGTCGGCCAAAGGCTCAGCCCCGGCCATGTATGTGCAGTACGGTTCATATTATGACCAGAAGGCGCAGGTCGTACGCGTGTACAATTGGGGACGTCTCGGCGTCGGATCAATGAAAGAATCATTCAGACAATGCGGGAATCTGACTACTGTTCCGGAGGACAATTGCGGAGCATTCAAAAATGTCACGACATTCGAGTATGCATTTGCTGAAACGGGACTTGCATCAGTTCCGGAAGGATTGTTCCGGTATGCGGAGAATCTGACAAATGCTGAAAATATGTTCTATGCCAGCAAAGAGATATCTTCTGTTCCTGCTGATCTCCTTTATAATTCTCCTAAGCTGACAACAATAAAAGGGCTCTTCTCCCAGACAAGTCTTGCGGAGATTGACAAGGATTTCATTTCAAAGAACACTGAACTTACGGATGTTAGCCAGATGTTCTCGAATTGCCGGAATCTCAGCTCAATACCTGCGGGATTTTTCGACAACAACACCAAGGTTACGACCTGCAATGCTCTGTTTGCATATTGCAGCAGCCTGGAATCAATCCCGGAGGGGTTGTTCGATCATCTGACGGAGTGTACAAACTTCCGTATGACCTTCCACTCCACGGCTTTGTCTGAAGTGCCGAAGGGCCTGTTCGCCCACAATACGAAATGTACGACATTTGACAATACATTCAACAGTACAAAACTTGTCACCGTTCCGGAGGATCTTTTTGCAGGATGTTCGCAGGTTGTCAAGTTCATGTCATGCTTCGCCTCTTGCAGCGAACTGAAATCAATACCTGCCGGCTTGTTCACCAATTCAGGTGCCTTTAATACAGCATTGGACAAAACGGCCTTTAATATGGTGTTCCAGAGATGTACTTCGCTGGAGAGTGTTCCTGCCGGCCTGTTTGACGGTTTCACCAAAATCACTCAGTTCAACAGCATTTTCAACGGATGTTCTTCGCTCAGGTCAGTTCCTTCCGGTCTGTTTGCCACCAATGTGAATGTGAGCCAGATGTCGAGTGCATTTGCTGGCTGTGTGTCTTTGGAAGAGGTGCCGGACGAATTTTTCAAGGGGCTTGCCAAGGTCACTTCGTTTGCAAGCATGTTCGACGGATGTACAGGGCTCAGGACTGTGGGCTCCGATGTCTTTGCCGGCTGTACGGCATGTACAAATATCTCATCTATGTTCAAAGGATGCACATCGCTTGAGAATGTGTCTGAAACAGCCTTCTCCGGCATGGCCAAGGTTTCAAATATCTCAGGTATCTTCCTGAACTGTATTTCACTTAAGACGGTGCCTGCCGGAATCTTCAGCGATCTCGTGGCATTGACAAACGCCTCAAATGCCTTCTCGGGATCTGGACTTGTGTCTGCTCCTGCCGGCCTGTTTGCAAATAATCCTAAGATTACAAATTTTGCGACAATCTTCAAGGACTGCACAAATCTGGTGTCTGCCGGTGACGGTCTGTTTGCCGGTGCTGTTGCAGCGACTTCTTTCAAGAGCGCATTTGACGGCTGCACTTCCCTTGAAACTGTCGGCAACATATTCGGCACAAGTACAATTATGGCAAACATTGCCTGTGACCTGCTTTTCAATGGCTGTACTTCGCTCAAGGAGATTCCTTCCGGTCTGTTTGACGGCCTCAAGAGCGTTAACACATTTGCAAGTACTTTCGCCGGGTGTACTTCGCTTGCCTCGATTCCTTCCGGACTTTTTGCTAACCAGACCATAGCATCGACACTTACGCTGCAGAAGTGTTTCAGCGGCTGTGCTTCGCTCCAGTCTATTCCTGACAACCTTTTCGGTGCGGCAGACAGGACCAATATCTCCACATGTTTGAGCATGTTCGAGAAATGTACTTCACTTTCGTCTGTGGAAACCAACTCATTCAATGTCCTGAAACGTACAGCCGGCACAACCATGACCAGTCTCTTCGAGGGCTGTACGGCCGTGACATCTGTTCCTGACGGACTTTTCAAAGAAACCGTGGGAACGTTCAGCAACGTCTTCAAAGGATGCACGTCTCTAAGGACAGTGGGTTCTGAGGTCTTCAATGGGGAGAAACCGACTGCACTTGCAAATCTGTTTGTAAACTGCACTTCGCTTAATGACGTGTCTGCCAATATGTTCTGCAACGTCTCCGGCGTGACTTCAATTTCAGGTATCTTTGACGGATGCTCTTCATTGAGGACAATACCTGCCGGCCTGTTTGACGGTATGGCCAAAGTAAACAATATGTCCAACCTTTTCAGGGGATGTGCTTCACTCTCATCTGTTTCGAAAGAGTGGTTCAAGGACATTACCCTTGTTACAAATGTGAGTGCGATGTTCTCCGGATGTACTGCACTTGTGTCGTTCCCTGTCGATTTCTTTGACAATATGGTGAAGATAACCAATGTGGGCAATCTTTTCAACGGATGTTCCGGCATTGTCGGGGAGTCTCCTTATACTATAGTGAACGGTGCAAAGGTCCACATTTATGAAAGGACCAACGCAGCCTCTACCGGAATGGCTTCCATTGCCACGGCAACGTCAAGCCGCAAGGGATGTTTTGCCGGCTGTACCGGAATGACGGATTTTGCCTCAATACCGGACACTTGGAAATAATGGAAAGCAGAAAAATCTAAGTAAGAAAATGAGATTATGAAAAATATTTTGACATATGGTGCGGCAGCTGTGGCTTTGCTTGCAGGCTGTACCCAGACAACCAAGATCGATCCGGACAAGTATGAACTTCCGTTCTATATGGATGCTTCTGACAAGAAGATAGTCTTTGATGCGGACGGAGGAACTGCCGCTATTGTGGTTGCGACAAATGCGGATTCCTGGAGTTGTACGGCAGGGGAGGACAACTGGTTTGTATTGTCCATGGATGAAGATGTCCTTCTTGTGGAGGCACCTGCAAATTATAGCGCCGCTTCAAAAGAGGCGACAGTTTCTGTCACTGCCGTAAAGGACGATGAGACCCTGTCTGCCGAGATAAGGCTTGTGCAGCGTTCGGACCGCAGCGTGGACCTGAATGCCGGAGGAACCTCCAATTGCTACTTGGTCAAGACGGGAAAGACATATAAGTTCAATGCTACAATCAAAGGAAACGGCGGCTCCGACGGAAAGAGCAAGTACATCGAGACCTATGGCGCTTCCATAGAAGGAATTGCATATGCCGATCTCCTTTGGGAGTCGAGGACCGACGGTGACAGGACGATGTCCAGGGAAATAATTGACGGTGCTCCGGTTTTCAATGGGGGCTATGTCACATTCACGACAGGACGTATGGAAGGAAATGCTCTTATAGCTGTCAAAGACATAAAAGGCAATATTCTGTGGAGCTGGCATATATGGGTGTGCGACGATGAAGTGACCTCGCATGACCACATCAACCCTGCTGGACAGGTTGTCGCGCAGATTATGGACAGGAATCTCGGGGCTTTGAACAATATCCCTATGGATGTCAACAACCGTGGAATGTTTTATCAATGGGGCAGAAAGGATCCGTTCATGCCGTCACGTTCACCATATCGCGCAAATCTTGAGAGCGGCAATGTCGCATCATGCAATGAACCGAACTGGGAAGTCGGGGACGGATCTGCGGAATGGGTTGTCAGCCGGGACTTCAGTGCAAAGAACATTACTTCAGCACCGGGAAACATACCGCTTGCCGTGGCCAATCCTACTTCGTTCCTTTATCCTTATGGAAATGCTTCCCACTGGTATACGACTTCAACCTCTGAAGAGACAATCAAATCCTCTCTATGGTCTGCGGATGTCAAGACAATCTTCGATCCGTGCCCTGTCGGCTATAAGATGCCGGGCAGGAATCTTTACGGAGTCGCAGATCAGGACGGGGTTAATTCGTACAAGGTAGGAGGGCGTCCTGAGGAATACGATCAGAACGGTGAGAATCCTGACTATGAATGGAATGCGGAGAAAGATTGCGGCCGCGTATGGAAAAGGACCGGTGATTACTATCCTATGGCAGGAAACATCTATCCTACAGATGGAAACACGCATAACTATGCAAGCGGATGGGCTTACTATTGGACAGCCCATGAGTACACGGAGCGCCAGTCTCCACGTGCTTTCCGTGTGGATTTCAACAGCAACGGTGCAACATATTTTGCCGGTGCAGAGAATTTCTGCCACCAGGTGCGTTGTGTAAAAGAATAAGTCATTAACTAAAAGGTAAGAATGAATAAGATTTCCAAAGGATTGATTCTGACCCTTTTCCTGGCCGGTATCGGTGGGTGTGCCGGCCGGGAACACATGCAGACAGATGACGGGGCTCCTTCTGGGGGGCCTGTCATCGTTAATGAGTCTGTTGCGGCAATAGAGGGAGAGATTATTGTAAAATTGAAGGAAAGTGCATCGGCAGCCGTGACCAAGGCCGGTATACCTGATGGCAGAAGTGGAATTGACCAGATTGACCATGTGCTCAGTGAACTTGGTACGGTCAAGTTTGAGCGTCTGTTTCCGGAATGCGGACGTTTTGAGGAGAGAACAAGAAAAGAAGGCCTTCATTTGTGGTATGTGGCTGAATATGATCCTGGCGTGCCTGTTTCCCAGGTGGCTTCGCTGCTTTCTGCATGCAGAGATATAGAGATAATAGAGTATTCCCTTCCGACTGTCTCTGCGGAATATTCTGCAGACGGACTGTCCTGTGAGGCTTTTTCTGCTTCAGGGCCTGTTGTCCGAAATGAACTTTTCCCTTTCAATGAGAGCGTCAGGACTCAAAGACTTCAGTGGCATTACAATAACACTGGAACGGTGGGTGCAATCAAGACTGTCATGGGGGCGGATGCCAATGTCTGGCCGGCATGGCAGCTGTGTACCGGAAATCCGGATGTCATAGTGGCTGTCATTGACCAGGGAGTCAAGTATGACCACGAGGATCTCAAAGACAACATGTGGATAAATTCCGGAGAGATTCCGGGCAATGGAATAGATGATGACGGAAATGGATATGTGGATGACATATACGGATATAACTTTGTCGACGCTTCAGGCAAGATAACATTCTCCGCAGAGAATATGCACGGGACTCATGTGGCCGGCACCGTGGCTGCGGTTAACAACAACGGTATCGGAGTGAATGGCATTGCAGGAGGTTCCGGCAAAGGGGACGGAGTGAAAATCATGACATTGCAGACGCTCGGGGCTTCTGAGTCCGGATCTTCCGGTGCCGGAATCGGCGGCCAGGTGCGCGCAATGAAATATGCTGCCGACAACGGGGCTGTAATCAGCCAGAACAGCTGGAGTTTCTCGGCCGGAACAATATCTTCGACAAATTGGAACAGAGGTGTCTATTCTGCCCTTACCCGTGCAATGGAGTATTTCGTGAAATATGCCGGAATGGATGAGAATGGAAACCAGGAAGGGCCTATGGCCGGCGGAATTGTGATTTTCGCGGCCGGAAACGACAAGACTGATGAGCTCAACTATCCTTCTGCGGATCCTGTCGCAGTCAGTGTCGCGTCAATTTCGTATCTCGGAACTCCGGCAAGCTATACCAACTATGGCACATGGGTGTCTATGGCTGCACCCGGAGGTGACCTTTCCCTTAATTCGACTTATGGAGGAGTGTATAGTACAAGCGTGGCGGAGGACGGTTCTTCTTCTTATGCAAGCATACAGGGAACGTCTATGGCCTGCCCTCATGTGTCGGGTGCCTGTGCTTTGGCGGTAAGTTATTATTATGGTGCTGAAAAGCGGAAAGGACTTACCTGTGAAATGTTGCGCCAGGCGCTTCTGAGCAGTACAAGGCCTATGGATTCGTATTATCCTGCGAGCCATGCCGGGCTGATGGGAGTCGGGACTCTGGATACATACAGTCTTTTGAGGACGATTGTACGCATGGCAGACATTCCGGCCCAGAAAGTACGTGCCGGTGAGACCATATCTGTGAATCTTGCGGAATATCTTCCTTCCGTACAGGTCCTGGTATATAATGTCTCCTCCGCCGGATGTATTGACATTTCACTTTCAGGCGGAATAATGACCATAAGGGGAGTTGCGGCCGGAACCGTGACTGTTACAGTCTCTGACGGCACGGCGATAGAGAAAAAATTTGAAGTAACTGTCGAATGATTGGGGTGATGAAAAAGAATTTAGGATTTCTTTCGGCGGCCTTGGCCGTCTTTGTTGCTGTGTCCGGCGGCTGTACGACTGATGAGTCAGATGTACAGGGAGAATATATCCTTGCCAAGCCTGATGTCAAGGTCAGGGCTTTGACTTCCGACGGATTTACTTTGTGCTGGGATGTCGTGGAAAACGCTGTCTCGTATACATATTCATTGGAAAGCGGTCAGGAGGAGACAGTCACCTCGCGCAGTGTGGCTTTTGACGGAATGGAGAATCATACAGAATATGTGATCCGCGTAAAAGCCGATGCAGCTCCGGAAGGGCAGTACACTTCGTCGGATTATACTTATGTGCATGTCTTTACTGATTCCCTTCTGCCCCTTGCCGCTCCGGAGCTTACTCTCGGATGTGCGTATGCCTCCAAGACAGTCATAAGCTGGTCAAAAGTGGACGGAGCCGCGGAATATGAATATTCTGTCAACGGAAAAACATATGTGACTGAGGATACGAAGGCTTCTCTGTCTGACCTTGTAAAGGGAAGGTCCTACAAGTTTGCCGTCAAAGCCATTTCCGCCAATCCGCAGAACTGGACGGATTCGGCAGAGGCTGAGCTTGAATTCACTACATCGGAAGAAGATCTCCCGTCGTACCTTATCGTGCCGACGAATGTTATCGCGGATGCCGTCGCCTATGACATATATGCCGTTGCTGGGGATCTTTATTATTATGATGTGGTACCTGCATATTTGCTGAACAGGCTCTCGGAAGAGGAGATAATCAATACATATCATCAGGCCATAATTGATTATGCGAAAAAGCAGGGAATAAGCCTTCAGCTGGCTCTCGGTTCTGTCCTGAAGTCGGGGACAAGTTCTATGACAATGACAGGACTGACCTCAGAGATGTCCTATGCAATAATTGCTTTCGGAATGACACTCAAGGGTGAGGTTACTTCCGGACTTTCGAGCACGATATTCAAGACAAAAGCCCTTGGGGAGTCGGACGGGCCGAATATCGGCGGAAGCAAGTGGTTCAGACAGTCGTATTATCTTTCAAATGCCTATCTTGCGGCCGGATATTCATGGACCAATTCGGTGATTGCCCTTTGGACGGGACAGGATGTGCAGGCTATAAGATACAGGACGCTCCCGACATCTTCTTTCAGGCAGATTTTCCCGGATCCGACAGATACGGAGGCAATAAAGGCTTTTCTGCGGGACGAGAGGTACAGCTATCCTGGAACGGAGGCACATATTATAGGAACAAATTCAAACAACGGATGTCTGCTTATTACAGCGGCTTCCTCCGGAGTGTCTTATACCTTGTCTGCACTTGCAACGGCTGCCGGAGGGGATGAAACCCTTTGTGTCAACTCGGTGACCACCAAGACAGATATGACTGACAAGTCATGGTTTTCTGCGACGGCTGTTGTGAATGAGACATACGGTCCCAAGCACAATGTGGTCGGATGCGGAATGAAGGGTGTAGATGTCGTTAGCGCGCGCTTTGCCTTCTTCCAGTCATCTGCCCTGGCTGATATCCCTGTCTCCAGGTACCCTGACCTGGTGGCCAACAACAATTATGGACGTGATGTCGCAGAGGAGAATATACAATATATCAACGGCGGCGGACTTGCATATAGATTTCAGGCACAGCCGTCCACGAAGTATACTTTTATCGCTACAGCCGTCAATTCCGTAGGTGACAGGATTACCAAATATGCTTCGGTTACAACGGATGAAGATCCAGGAGAAGAAGCCGCCGCTGTTGCCGGAGTTTTCTCTTCGGTTTCTCTTGGGCCGGTTTCAGAAGGAGAGCCTATGCTGGCTGCTCCATGGGACAAGGAACTCTTCCCGCTTGTTTCTGTAATGGCACCGGCATGTGCGGATATGGGAGGTGACTATATGTGGACAGCTATCCACAATATGAAAATTTTAGAAAAACGA
>CAMWUW010000071.1 GCA_947177525.1 uncultured Bacteroidales bacterium
CGCTGGAATCGGATTCCGACAATATAGACGCAAGATAGTCAAAATTGTTAATGAGAAAAACAAAAAAATATGCATATAAACAGAACGTGACGCGTGAACATTAAATAAAAGCAATAAATTTGTACGCCTTTGCAAGTGACGCGTCATGGCATGGACCAGTGCCGGGAGAGCATCGGGAAATTGCCGGAGCGGTTGTCTCGCGGGGCAGAAATATTTGTTGTGAATTGTTTTTATTGGAATGAAAATGTTGGCATATACATATTTGGACAAGGGAAAGTTTGAACTTATGGAGAAACCTGTTCCTGTATTGCGCAGCTCGCGTGACGCCATAGTGCGCGTAACTCTCGGCAGTATCTGCACAAGCGATCTGCACATCAGGCACGGCAGTGTGCCCCGGGCAGTTCCCGGAGTTACAGTAGGACATGAGATGGTCGGGGTTGTGGAGCAGACAGGGGAGGATGTAACTGCGGTGAAGCCTGGTGACAGGGTGGTGGTGAATGTGGAGACCTTCTGCGGAGAATGCTTCTTTTGCCGCCGCGGCTATGTCAACAACTGCACTGACCCTGACGGCGGATGGGCACTCGGATGCCGTATTGACGGAGGGCAGGCTGAGTTTGTGAGAGTTCCTTATGCCGACCAGGGATTGACTAAGATTCCGGATTCTGTCACTGACGAACAGGCATTGTTTGTCGGGGATGTGCTTGCCACGGGATTCTGGGCTGCACGTATTTCTGATATATCTGAGGACGATACAGTCCTGATAATCGGTGCCGGGCCTACCGGAATCTGCACTTTGCTGTGTGTCATGCTGAAGAGGCCGCGCTGCATTGTAGTGTGTGAAAAATCTCCGGAAAGGGCGGCATTCGTCATGGAACACTATCCTGATGTGATTGTGACGGGACCGGAAGACTGCAGTGCCGTTGTTCTGGAGAACAGTCTGCACGGAGGCGCAGATGTCGTTCTGGAGGTGGCCGGCACGGATGAGACTTTCCGTATGGCATGGGAATGTGCACGTCCGAATGCAACGGTTACTGTTGTTGCCCTGTATGACAGTCCGCAGGTTCTTCCTCTGCCGCAGATGTACGGCAAGAATCTGACGTTCAAGACAGGCGGGGTTGACGGATGCGACTGCAGGGAAATCCTGCAGCTGATAGAGGAGGGGAGGATTGACACTTTGCCTCTTGTCACGCACCGGTTTCCTCTGGACCGTATAGAGGAGGCCTACAGGATATTCGAAAACCGGCTTGACGGAGTCATAAAGGTAGCGGTGGAGCCTATATGCTCTTCGGGGAACTGACGCCACGGCTTGCCGGACACCAATTCCCCGAAGAACAAGAAAAATAAGCTTTACTTCAGACCATGCTTTCTGAGAATCTTCAGTATAGGCTTTTCGATTGACTTTGCCCAAAGGGTGTAGCCGTAGTCCGAAGGATGTACACCGTCAACTGAAGTCTCGTGGTCAGGTGAGGTGGCATTTGTACTGATGAAATATACATTCTTGTATTTTTTTACGGCTTCTTCCATCAGTTTGGCTGCCATATCCTGCTTCGCCTGCTCATTCCTATTGTTGCCTGAATTGAAATTCCTGCTCTCACGATATATTGTCTGCATGAAAATCAACGGTATATCCGGCTTTGCCTTCTGTATTTTCTCAATGAAAGGGAACAGGCGTTCTTCAATCATGGAAGCCGGAGGATTGGAGAAAGAGTCAAGAATGATTGCATCCACATCGGCGGCTATAAGCACATCCGCAAAATAAGGCTGGAGTTTGCAGTTTCCGCTGCATCCGAGACTGAGAAGCTGAATGCCGGTGTTGCGCATGAACTGCATCGGATAGCTCATTCCGCTGCGGCTTATGCTGATTCCCTGGGTATAGCTTGAACCGAAGATTGCGACCCTGTGTCGGAACGGGGATTCCATGCTTTCGATGGAAGCTCCATTGTCTACACCGATTTTTACTGAATACAGTTCACTGTACATCGGCAGGTACAGCATGCATTCTTTTTCCTGGCTGTCCATGCCGCTTATGAGGACCAGACGGCCGTTTTCATGGTTGACGCCGTTGACTTTGGATGCTGCCCAAAGCCATTTGCCGTCTTTCTTGATATAGAGGTCATATCCTCTCAGTGCCAGTGGCATGGTATTGAGACCATAATTTCTGTATCCGTATTCTGATTCTATTGCTATCGAGGTCGAATTTGTCTTGAAAAGGACAGCAAGCCCCGCGGAGCATCTTACCTGGTCATTCTCTCCTTTTGTGAATCCTTTGAATACGCAGGTGTCCACTCTGTGGTATGGATTAGGCGTGTCCAGAATCTTTCCGATGAGATTAAGTTCCGAGGCCTCTGTAAAGGTATAGTCGGAATTTTGTGAGCTCTGTGCATACGAGCAGATTGAAATGGCTGCAAATAGGAATGCCGCGAGAAAAGGACGCTTTGCCTGACTGAATTTCAGGACTGATTGTGCTGATAAGGATTTTTTCATTGTCTTATTGTTTCCCTGTTAAAATTATGTGATGCCCGGGAGATTTGGGCAGTATCCGACAAAAATAGCAAATATTCCGTATTTTTGCTACATGAAGGAGCTGCAATATTTTAAGTATGGCGTTCCGCTCCCATGCTGAAGCGGAAAACTCCTGCACTTGACATGGCCTCAGGGGCACGCAAGTGCAGGAGTTTGTTGCTTTTACCGGATTGCGGCTGCTATCCGATGCGGGCAGCTGCATCCTTGTAGTACTTCTGATCCACGAACACCTCCTGTCTGTATGGATTGATGTGGCGGCGTTTTGACGTTACGATTATGTATGTGAGTGCAACGGCGTTGACTGCAAGGGCAATTGCGCTTACGACTGTCATTGCTGTCGGGTCTGCATTTGCACATCCTCCTTCAACGATGCCGTTCAGGGTTCCGTCTGCATAAAGAGTAGGAAGTGTTGCCCATTTGCTCGCTGCGGTTCCGTCCGGGAAAGTCACCTGGAACAGAGGGTATACCTGTGCGAACATGCACCAGATTGCCAGGGTGTTGGCCCTGTTCTGAATCCATCCTCCGCGGTTCCAGCATATCGCTGCAATGGTAGGGGCGAGCAGCAGGGCGACTCCGCAGAACCATGAATGTGTAGGAAGGCAGTTGTATGTATATGCAAAATTCCAGACGTCATAGACAAGTATATAGACCCATGTCATGTCAGGCCAAAGCATATCTGTCTTGTCTTTGGAGGAGTAGACTGACCACCAGGCTGTCATGCAGAATATGTTCAGCAGGCCTGCGATTCCGTTGAGAATGTTGTGCCATCCTCCGTACAGCCATACCTGTTCCGGGGAAAGTTTCCATTTGTACCATGCGACTGCAGCGGTTTCGAAGTCAGAGGCCACTGCGATGAGAATGTTTATGGCAACTATGACAAAAGGGAATGGCTTGAACCAGTGCTTTTTCCCGATTCCCCACTCATATTTTATCATCATGAAGCCGATGCATCCGGCAAGTGCCGCATAGAGTTTTGCGTAATGGAACCAGCCGTTCATGTAAAGGTATGTCTGGTTTTTCAGTGCCCATTCCGCACCGGCGGAAACACCTATCTGGATTGCGGCAAAATACGCAGTGAGCGCAGCCGGAATTGCAAAGAATGTCACTATTCCTCCTGACTTTGTCCTGCGTGCGAATTCATTGAGGAGAATCAGGGCTGCCAGGACCGCTGCCATTGCAAGCCATTGGTAAAGTGCCGAGTCTCCATATACGTGAAATAACATATACTTATAATTTAAGGCGTTGTTTGTAGTCATGGGGCTGAATAAAAAGTATTATCCAAGCCCCTCATTTGTTGTATGGATGTTATGATAAATCCGGGCCAAACTGTCAGAACAGGTAGGCAAATCCTGCCTGGAGACCGTGGCAGTGCAGATTATGGCTGTCTGCCTTCCACCTGTCAACGAGCCCGTAGTCATATCCTACGGTAAGGCGGTAATGTCTGCAGATGTCTATTCCGAGTCCTCCGCCGATTTTAACATCCCATCTCCTGTAGTCGGAATCCTCTCCGTAAAGGCTTGTGCTCTTGTCGTCAGTTGCCACGCTTGCATTTCCGGCATTGGCCGTGGCCTTTGCCTTGCATCCTGCGTACAGGCCGAAACTTGCAGTAGGACCGGCATATACGAATATTCTTGCATTATTGCTGATTTCGTATCCGTAGTTGAACATCAGTGGTACGTTGAGATAGTGCTCATTGTACTTGTTCTCGAGAGTTGCGGATGCAATGCTGCCTCCGACTGTAATCTCTTCGCTGCGGAACGCACAGTTGTACTGGATGGAAGGAGAAAACTCAAAGCCGGCGCCGAGCGGCAGATTGTAGCCCAACTGGATATATGCCCCGTTGTACCAGCTGTTGTCTCCTTCGGAAGGATGATGTGATGTTCCGGTGTAGCCTGCCCCTACATTTACCTGGGCGAATGATGTTCCGGCAGCAACTATGGCTGCAGCAAAAGTGATAAAGATTTTTTTCATTTTTTTTGTTTTTTAGTGAAACGTTATTTTGTACTTTAGACTTAGTCTACAATCACTTGCGCCTTGGCATAGACAAGTAAAACTTGCCTCTGCACTTGGCTGAATTATTTATTTTAATGAATATAAGGGATATGCTGAAGTATACTGCTGTCTGGATAAGAAGTATCTTGAGCATAGGTGCAATTGTTTCCAGCGTGGCTCCTGAACCGGCCAGGTTGATGTAGGCCCTTGTGCCGAAAGTCGAAGGGAAAATGTATGAGAACATGTCCCAGAATTTCGGAAAGCAGGCCTGCGGCCATGAGAAGCCGGTAAGGAACAGCTCCGGAAGCGTCAGAAACAGCAGGGCAACAATCGGGGTCTCCCTGTGTCTGATGAAGGTGCTGCATGCCATCGAGAAGAAAATGCATGCCGTGACATACGTCGTCAGGAAAATCATGGCGGTCCGGAAGTCGCTTACAAGCGGAATGTCGAACATGAGCGGCACCAGAAATACGATATACATCCCTATCATCATGTAGATGAGCCAGTATGCAGCTCCGCGTCCGAATACAATCCTGCCGGATGCTCCGTGTATGAATCCGGTTTTCTCTTCTCTGCGCGTGCCTGCCAGCATTCCCATGCCGTAGAACATTGTCTGCTGTATGACGAGCATCAGTGCTGCGGTTATGAAGAAGAAATGGAAGGCATTGCTCCTGTTGTAGGGATTGTTCTCCTCGTATGCCATGGGCTTTACCTGCGGAGAAATCTCTCCGAATTCGCTTAGCATGACAAGATTTGATGCCGTCATGAGATTCTTGTAGTAGAAGAAGCTTCCCATGTCGCAGAACACGCTCATCGTGGCCTGCTGTTTTGTGGCAAGCTTGTCACCGAAATCTTCCGGAAAGAAGATGATTCCGTGGCATTTCCTCTGTCTCATGAGTTCTTCTGCTTCACCGACGGTCGCACAGTAGCCTGCAATGCTTACCTCAGGCGTCGCGTCTACCTCTCTTATGAACCTTCTGCTTTCAGTGCAGCGTGAGTCGTCCACCACAACCACCGGAACGTCTTCCAATGAGCCGTTTGCATATATCAGGTTATATAGGATGGGGTAGCCTATTCCTGCAAGAAAGAATATGACAATCACGCCCACGTCTTTGAAAATGGCCCTGAATTCATCGCAGAAAACTCTTTTGAAGTCTTTCAGGAATGTTTTGAAATATCCCATAATCTAATTCTTTTGATAGTTCAGGTCCCTGTACGCGCTTTTCAGCCTTGGCAGCAGCGGAAGCGGAGCAAGCAGGAACAGAAGATAATGCACTACATCTTTCCACCAGCCTTCGAAACCGGAGGCAAAGATGGTCTCGCTGACATAAAAATTATAGTAAGGCCTCAGCGGGAACATTTCGGCCATTCCTCTGAAAAAGCCCGGCATCTGTTCCAGCGGAACTGTAAATCCGGAGAGCGAGAATGCAAGAATGCCGAGAAATGCGCTTATGCACACTGCAAGCCTGCATACCGGCAGCAGGGCCACGATACATACTGCAAACGCCTCGCTTGCAAGGACCAGCAGAACTATGTTGAGCATCATTGCCCATATTGATCCGGCAAGCGGAAAGTCCATTGGACCGTACAGAACTGTCACAAGTATGCATCCCATTGCTGAAAACATTACTGTAAACGGAATCAGTTTGCCTGCAAGTACCTTTATGATGGAATTGCCTGATTCTTCCAGAAGCCCGGCTGAAGTGCCGTATTTCAGTTCGGTACTCAGGGAGTATGCCACAGTTATTATTATGAGCAGCTCGAGCAGGCCGGGAAGCAGAATGTTTGCCAGGTAGGCCGTATAGTCGGTCGTCGGGTTGCCGATCTGGTGCACGTCCATCTGTATCGGCTGGATGGATGCCATGATTGCATTTTCAGACATGCCCATCGCACGCATTGTCTCGCGCTGTACTGCCCCTATCGACAGGTTGAACATTGTCAGCAGATTCTTGTATGTCATCATTCCTCCCACATAATACATTGTGTTGATATAGAATGATGCTGACGGTTTCCTTCCTGCAAGGACATCCGAGTACATGTTTTCGGGCAGGACGCATATCGCCGTCACTTCACCTTTCTGCATGGCCTCCCTTGCCTCGCTGTAGTTGCTGTAATGTACGGTATTGCCGAGTTCGGTCGCATCAAGCTGACGTATGAAGTTGCGGGTCAGAGACGAATTGTCCATGTCAACCACGGCAATCGGGAGATCTGCCGGTGAGCCGTTCCCGAAAAACGTCAGGAAGAAAAACGAGCAGAACAGCATGGCTGCAAGGGGGGCCAGCACATAGACCGGCCTTCTGCCCCATAATTTCAGCTCTCTTTGTATTATTTCTTTGATTCCTTTCATTTTGCTATAACTGTCATTCCAGGGAGAATACCGTCGGTCTCAGATTGCGGTATAGCCCTTACTTCAAATGTCTTGGCATCGAAAGAGCCTGTTTCCTTGGTGGCACGCCATGTGGCGTATGATTCCCTTACTGCCATATAGGTGACTTTTGCCTTGATTTCCTTTCCTTCCATCGCGGGAACGGAAAGGGTAATCTCATCGCCTCTCTGCATTCCGTGCAGATTGTCCTCGCGTACATTGAATGTGAACCAGACGTCATTTATGTCGGTTATGCTCATTATCGGTGCGCCTGTTCCGACAAGTTCTCCGGTCTTGGGATAGATTGCAGACACAATTCCGTCGCATGGGGCCGTGAGATACAGTTCAGCCATGTAGCCGTTCACTTCCTGCAGGGCACCTTCCGCCTGTCCGACGACTGCGGCAGCTGCTGCCTTGTCTTCAGCCCTTGCTCCTGCAAGTGCCATGTCGTACTGGCTTTTGGCTGCCTTTGACTGGGCGACTGAGGCATCGTATTTTGCCTTTACCTCGTCATATTTCTGTGCGGAGACAACCTTCTGCTCATAAAGCCTGCTGATTCGTTCAAAAGACTTTCTCATCACTTCTTCCTGCACAAGAGTTGTCTGCCAAAGCTGGTATGCCCCTTCAATCTGCTCTTTCTGGGCACCGTTCTTTGCCTTGTTGCTTTGGGCGACCGCAGCTGCCTTGAGTGCATTTACCTGGGCGAGCTTTGCCCTTACTTCCGGTGAGTCAATGAATACGACTGTGTCACCTTTGTGCACATAGTCTCCTTCTTTAACAAACAGAATCTCTATCCTGCCGGGTACTTTGCCGGATAC
This sequence comes from uncultured Bacteroidales bacterium, assembly GCA_947177525.1. Taxonomy (GTDB): domain Bacteria; phylum Bacteroidota; class Bacteroidia; order Bacteroidales; family UBA932; genus Cryptobacteroides. The sequence continues at coordinate 7,699 of CAMWUW010000071.1, forward strand.
CCTGTATTCGCTTGCTTCTGCCTCTCCCTGAACAGTGACAGGCTTTGGACGTGACACATAATAACCTGCTGTTCCGATGATTCCGATGATTGCTACAAGGCCGATAACACCTGCGGCCAGACTGCTTCTTTTCTTTTCCATGTTTATTTTATTCAAAATTTTTAATTTATTGTTTATTAATGTTTCCCTGTGCCCTGTTGAGGTCAGATGTCGCCAGCTGCAGCGCAATGCCGGCATCTATATATTCGGAATGTGCCTGGAGCCATGCGGTCTGCGCTCCCAATGCGAGGTTTGCCTCAACGATTCCCTCTTCAAAGCCTATCATTGCCGTCCTCAGGTTTTCTTCAGCACTTTCCATGTTTGCCTTTGACATTTCAAGTCTTTCCAGGGCTTCCTGCTGTTCATGGCTGATTTTTGAGACCTCAAGGCAGACCATCTCTCTTGAATCCTGAAGCTTGGTCCTGTACAGCTCGGCCTCAGCCTTGGCTTTTCTTGTCTTATATGCAGCTTCGTATCCGTGGAATATAGGGACATTTACAACCACTCCTGCTGCGAAGCGTCCTCCGAATTCATTGCGGAAGCCATTGTTTACATTGGGATTGCTTACGAGATAATTGGCTGTAAGTGCCACTGTCGGAAGCATGTCTGCCCGGGCAACCTTCACTTTGTTGTCATAAATCTGTGAGGCAATGCCGAGGCTTCTGAGTTCCGGCCTGTCATTGAATATCTCTTCCATCGGCTTGACGGCAGCTATGACGGGCATCGGAACATCTTCACCGCCCTCGTCTGCAAGCATGATGTCGCTGTCGAGGGGAAGACCTATCTGCTTGCACAGGAGCATCTTGGCCAGGGCGAGCCCGTTGGTTGACTTTGAAAGGAGAAGGTGTGCCTCGTTTGCCTTGACTTTGACTCCGAGAAGGTCGGCCTCTGTAGCAATGCCCTCCGCCACAGAGATTCTCACATCGCTTTCCATTTTGTCCAAAAGGCTTGCATAGCTGTCGGCGAGTTCTTTTTTCGCTGCAATTGATACAATCTGCCAATATGCATGGTCAACACTTGTCGTCACTTCCTGGAACTGAGTGTCGTAGCGGCTTTTCTCCAAATCTTCGGCAAGTGATGCAATCTTGTTGGCTGCCATTATTTTGCCTCCGGCATAAACCGGCTGTGTTACGCTCAGTACTCCTATATATACATTGTGTATGTCAAGATGCAGTGCGTCATCAATCTGTGAGCCTATATGGTTGATTGCTGAAGAAAGGTCCGTCTGGGAAAGGGAACCTATCACGGTCTGCCACATGGGGCTTTTCATGAATTCCTGGGCTGCGGCAGGGTTGCTCATTATTGCCTGCGTCAGTTCTGCCATTTTCCCTTCGAGCTGCCCCTGGACAAGGGAGCCGCTGTTTCTTAGCATGGCAGATGCTTCGTCTCCGATGAGGGAAATGTCGCTGCCATTATAGAGATAGGCTCCTTTGGCACTGATTTTCGGGAAATAGTTTGCCCGTGCTATTCCACGGTCGCATGCTGCCATATCCATCCGGATGCTGCTCTGGCTGAGTTCCTTGTTGTTTTCAACCGCCATCTGCCGGCATTCATCCAGTGTAAGCCGCTGTTGGCCTGTCAGCTGGAAAGGCAGAGCCGCTGTCGTAAGAAGAATAAGTGTTTTTTTGATTCTCATAATGCATTTTAAATTTGTTTCTTTATGACAGCATGTCAGCAAAGCCTGAACCGTTTTCGGTGATATGGATATTCAAATGGTGTGTGTTATTATTCTTATTTCCGTTTTTCGGAATTATGGATAGTTTGTAAGGAAAGATTGATTATTTTTGCACCGGAACAGAACTGACAATATGTCCGGAATATATAATGAAATAAGCATCCCGGTACTGACAGCAATGACAGGGATGACAGAAGGGGCGGCTGACGGAGGAAGCCTGTCCGGCGATTTTATGATTACACGGGTCAGCGGAAACCGTCTGACGGATTTTCTGCGCTATCCGGCAAGGCTGAATGCATACGTCGGCCTTTATTGCCTTAGAGGCAATTTTAAGGTTGACATTAATGTAAAGACGTTTGAAGTATGTGAGAACACGATGATTTTTTATGTGCCGGGAAGTACTGTAAAGGTACACGGAAACTCTCTCAATGACGGTGAGGCTGTGATTGTGGCTGCATCAAGTGCTTTCATCCAAGGGGTGCCGGTCAATTTCAACGGACTGTTTGACAGGAGCCTGGAACTTTTCGATAATCCGTGCATTACTATAGATGAGGAAGGAAAGACAATACTGGGGGACTATTATACTCTTGTGTCTGATATATGCCGGTCGGGTCTGATGGGGAAGGAGGATGCCATAAAGTCGATAGGCGCGTCTCTGTTATGTCTTTTAGGTAATCTCTGGACTAAGGAATTGTCCAAGCCGGGGCTGCAGAACAGGGGAGTGCCTGCCCGGACCAACATGATTTTTGAGCAGTTCCTCAAGCTTGTGGCTGAGAATTTCATGTCCCATAAGAATATAGGCTTTTATGCCGACAGGCTCTATCTTACTCCCAAGTATCTGTCAAGTCTGGTGAAGACTGTAAGCGGAAGGACTGCATCTGAGTGGATTGATTCATTTGTTATATTGGAGGCAAAGAATCTTTTGAAATATTCGGATATGACTGTAAAGGAAATAGGATATAAGCTTAATTTTGCATCTATACCGTCATTCTTCAAGTTTTTCAAGTCCAATACAGGCATGACTCCTACGGATTACCGCAGCGGTGCAGAGGGGTGAGTGCATATTGAATAATTATGTTTACTTTTGCACTTCGCAATGCATCAATGAATTAAAAACAAAATTTATAGTATATGATCAGACATATTGTAATGTGGAAACTTAAGCCGGAGGCGGAAGGACGCACGGCTGCAGAGAATGCTCAATGGATGAAGGAGAATCTGGAAGGGCTGCTTGGGGTTGTGCCTGAGCTGCTTTCATGTGAGGTCGGGATATATGTGGCAGTGGACGGCAACTATAACGCCTGCCTCGTTTCTGTCTTCAATTCGCTGGAGGATCTGGCTGCTTATAAGGTGCATCCTGCCCACCAGGAGATTTCTGCTTACTGCAACAAGGTCCGTGAATCCCGTGTGGCATGTGACTTTGAAATCCAGGCTTATTAGGATACCGGAAAATTGTAGCCGGAATGCCTTCTCCGACGCTTTGCCAGTCACCTGCATGTTCTGTCAATCACCAGCATGTTTGGCCAGTCATCAGCATGTTCTGTCAATCACCTGCATGTTTGGCCGGCAGTCGTAAGATGCAGGCAACCGTACGCCGGCTCTATCAATGTGTGATGCGCAATTTGTTGTGAATCAGCTACATTCTGAAAATCGCTGCCCCGTTTTTGGGGCAGCGATTTTCAAGGAACTGATTGATTTATAGTGGATTGTGTGTGGTGCATTTGTGATTGACTAATCTTCAGGTATCTTTGTGGTCTAAATCAAATTCTTTTATTATTTCATTAGGCGTTCCAGGTCTGCAATCAGAAATGCACACCTGGAACGCCCTTAAATTGTAATGTGTTTATTGCCAATGCATTATGAAATCCTGCCGTTCCAGGTCTGCAATTTCACTGTGAGACCTGGAACTGTGTTGCTTTATAACGCATTGTTAATTAAGTTGTTATGATTCAAGGGCGTTCCAGGTCCTCCACTTGAAACGTAGACCTGGAACGCTTGGATGCTAAAATGACCAGAAATGTAAGAAAATCAACAGATTGCAGGGGATATCCCACCCATTTCCCCCACCAATTTATTTTGCCTGAATGATAAAGGCTCCCGCTTATGAGCCTTTTGTCATCTAATAGCTGAGTCCGAAATGCCAAAGCGGTATCGTATTGCCGGAAGCGAACTCGATGTCATCTTTGACGACGAAGGCATTCGGAATTCCTTCAATCTGTTTTTTCCCTTTCTTGCGCCCGCCGACCTCGAACGTATAGTCACCAATCATAAAATCGGAAACGGAAGAGGTCATCACATCATAATTCACCCGCATCTGATTGAAGAAAAATGTTTCCCTGACATTTCCGATTTCGGTCTTATCCCCTCCGAGGTTATAGATGAGGTTTGTATTGTCCAGATAAATCTTGTCCACTTTACCCAGTCCCCGTATCCCACCGGTATCATCCCGAAGCTGTGCGATAAGTCCTGCCTCCTCAATATAGAGACAATAATCGGCTACGCTGTTCCGGCTCACGTTAAGCGCAGTGGCGATACTGCTTATATTGGGCTTGAAGGGTACGCTTTTGGCTATGATGGCCAGCAACTGTTTCAACTTCCGTCCGGTAGAGACATTCATGCCCGCATATTGCGGTATATCCGATTCAAGGGCGAGGTTCACGATCTGCTGGATGTGTATGCCCTGATTCTCCAGCGAAAACGGATAATATCCCTGTCTGAGATAATCAGGGAAAAATTGAAGCGGATGAAACCGGCTCGGAATCTCCACTTTGCGTTGCAGGACATCATCCAACGTATATACAGGAAACTTCACGTCGCGGAAAAACAGCAGATATTCCCGGAAGGACAACCCCTGCATGTTGTACATGACTGCACGACGGCTCAAATCCGCAATGCCTTTGTTGATGTCGAGCACAGATGAACCGGTGAATACGACTTGCAATTCGGGATGATAGTCGTACATGAGTTTCAACTCTTTCGACCAGTCCTTATACCTATGAATTTCATCGATGAAAAGATGTTTGCCTCCATGCTTGACAAAATCGTCGGCCAGCTCCAACAGGCGATGGTCGGCAAAATAGAAATCTTCTGCCGTGACATATAACGAAGTATCGGAAGTAAGATTCTCCTTGATGTAT
>CAMWUW010000072.1 GCA_947177525.1 uncultured Bacteroidales bacterium
AACTCAAACTTCTATCATTACATGATCCTATCTATGCATTTGCCGGATGAACCAATGTTTTAATGTGCAGATGCCTACAGAGAACGTATCAGCTCCGTGAACAGCAGTGTCATACGGTCAGCGGCGGCATCAGCTGCCTGCACAACGTCATCGCCGTCATTCACATAGTCTTCCGCATAATCATCATGTGCCTCATTGGTAATCACAGACATTCCGAACACCGGTATTGAAGAATGCCTTGCCACTATGACTTCCGGAATAGTTGACATTCCAACGGCATCTGCGCCGATAAGCCTGAAATACTTATACTCCGCAGGCGTCTCGTATGAAGGACCGGTTCCGGCAAAATAGACACCCTCCCTGAGAGTTATGCCCAATTCCTGCGACAGTTCCCTGGCTTTTGCCATCAGCGACAGATCGTATGGACGGGTCATGTCCGGGAAACGAGGCCCGAACTCCTCCAGATTAGGTCCGACAAGTGGATTCGGAAGATGGTTGATATGGTCTTTTATTATCATAAGGTCCCCGACCTTAAAGTCGAAATTCACACCTCCGGCAGCATTTGACACAAAAAGAGCACCGATGCCAAGAACCTTCATGACACGTATAGGAAGTGTCACAAGTTCCATAGGATAACCTTCATAATAATGGAATCTGCCCTGCATTGCAAGAACATACTTCCCACCGAGTTCCCCGGCTATGAAATTGCCCTTATGTCCTACGGCAGTTGAAACCGGAAAGCCCGGAATATCCTTATAAGGTATGACCGTCTTGCCTTCTATCTTGTCTGCAAGCTTTCCCAATCCGCTTCCGAGCACGATGCCGACTTCAGGCCTGCGCCCCCCTATGGCGGCAGAAACATAGTCAGCCGCTTTAATGATTCTTTCTACTCTTATATCCATAATATAATCATTCTGTCATTTCAGTTTTTCCAGCATCTTTCCCGCTTCCGCAAGAATCTCCTTCTCCCCTTTCACAATCCTGTTCCTCATCACGAAATGTCCTCCCCTTATTACTGAGGATATGCAGTCACTGTGTGCCGAATATATAAAATTCGCGAGGAAAGAACCAGGAGAAAGAAAGTTGTAATTTTCAGTGTCCACTATAAGCAGATCGGCAGCCGCACCTTCCTCAATACGTCCGGCATTCAGCCCCAAGGCCTTGCCGCCGTTGCAAGTGGCCATCGCAAGAAGCTCATCAAGCGGCATGGCAGAAGGATCACCGCGCCATGCCTTCTGAACCATAGCGGACGTCTTCATGGTCTCAAGCATGTCAAGGTTGTTGGACGAGGCACAGCCGTCGGTCCCGAGGCACACATTGGCACCGGCATCACGAAGTTCATTATACATGAATTTATAGCCGGAAGCCAGCTTGAGATTTGAATTTATGTTATGGACACAGTTCACGCCCCTCTCCCCAAGAATCCTGATGTCATTCCCGGACAGGTGAAGCGTATGCGCCGCAATCACATCAGGCCCGAGCACCCCAAGGCGGTCAAGATATTCCACCGGGGAAAGCCCTCCGTGCTCCGCCATGCAGTCACTGACTTCCTTTGCCGTCTCAGAAACATGAATATGCATCCTGAGACCGTTTTTCCTTGCAAATTCCGCCGCCCACACAAGCATCTGCTCGCTTACCGAATAGATTGCATGCATCGCAACCGTAAACACTGATTCATCATTCCATGATTTTGCGGTTTCATACATCTCTATGCACTGCTCCGCCTGCTTCTCCGCTTCCCCGCACTCATTTTTGTCACACAAGACATAGGCCAGGACCGGGCGAAGACCCATTCCGACGGCAGCCTCATGAGCCATAGGCATACGCCAGTAATGGTCACAGAACGTGGTCGTGCCGGTCTTTATCATCTCAAGGCAGGCAACTTTTGTCGCATGATAGACATATTCGTCATCAATCTTCTCCTCCACCTTCCATATTCTTTCCAGCCAGTCATGGAAGATTATGTCTTCACCGATGCCGCGCATAAGCGACATGCCGGCGTGGGTATGCATATTAATGAAACCTGGCACAGCGGCCTTGCCCCGGCAGTCCACTACTTCGATTCCCGAAGCCGGCATACGGAGCGCAATTCCATCACCGAAGGAAGGCGCAATTTTCCTGATGAGGCCGTCTTCGATAAGGATATCGGAGACAGCCCCGTCAACTATGATGCTTTTCAACAATATCGTTCCCATACGTTCAAATATGTAAAAGTTTCCAAAGTTATACATTTTATTTTATTAAATGATGTTTATTTCATTTGTTTTGTTTAAATTTGGAACATGATTCCGTCGGGAATCTGCCCCGCAAACAAAGGGAAAACACAAACTACTAAACAACATAACATGGCATTCAAAGGAGCAATAGAAATCGATACGCAGAAATGCAAAGGCTGTTCCGTATGTATCGACAATTGTCCGACCGGCAGCATACAGCTGTCCAAAATGGTCAACAGCAAAGGTTATCATTATGCCGAAATGATCGGTGAGGCATGCGTAGGCTGCAGCAACTGCGGAATCGTATGTCCGGATTCGGTAATCACAGTTTACAGAGTAAAAATCTGAGGATATGGCAGAGAAAATTCTTATGAAAGGTAATGAGGCGATTGCCATATCGGCAATACGCAACGGTGTGGACGGATATTTCGGTTATCCTATCACTCCGCAGTCAGAAGTCATGGAGACACTGATGAAAGAAAAGCCATGGGAGACGACAGGAATGACCGTTCTTCAGGCTGAAAGCGAGACCTCTTCCATCAATATGGTATACGGAGGCGCGTGCACAGGAAAGAAAGTGATGACGTCGTCAAGCAGCCCGGGCCTGAGTCTCATGTGCGAAGGCATCAGCTATCTTGCCGGAGCGGAATTGCCTTGCCTCATAGTCAACGTGATGCGCGGAGGCCCCGGCTTAGGAACAATCCAGCCGAGCCAGAGCGACTACAACCAGTGCGTGAAAGGAGGCGGCCACGGTGACTATAATGCAATCGTAATCGCCCCTGCATCTGCACAGGACATGTATGACTTCGTGGACTGGGGCTTTGACCTCGCGTTCAGGCACCGCACACCTGTCATCCTGCTTGCAGACGGCATTGTGGGCCAGATGATGGAGAAAGTGGAGCTTCACGACCCGAAGCCGCGCATGACAAAAGAAGAAATCAGGGCGGCAGCACCTTGGGCAACCACCGGCAAGACATCCGACAGGAAATACAATATCATCACATCACTCGCACTCGAATCAGATGTGCAGGAAAAATTCAACCGCAAGCTGCAGGAAAAGTACAGGCACATCTGCGAAACGGAAGTGAAATATACAGAATACATGACAGAAGACGCTGAATATCTGCTCGTGGCATTCGGATGCGCATCAAGGATTTGCGAAGCAGTAGTCGACCAGCTCCGTTCTGAAGGCATAAAAGCAGGAATGCTGAGACCGGTGACACTGTTCCCGTTCCCGTCAAAACGCATTGCGGAACTGTCCGGACAGGTGAAGAGCATGATGAGCCTTGAGCTGAATATGGGACAGATGGTGGCAGACGTAAGGCTGGCCGTAAACGGAGCCTGTCCTGTAGGGTTCTACGGAAGACAGGGAGGCAACATCTTCACACCGGACGAAATATCCGAAGAATTCAAGAAGTTCAACAATCTGAAATAACTGGGAACCATGACTATAGAAGATATCAAGAAACACGGTGACATCGTTTACAGGAAAACTCCGCTGCTCACCGACACAGTGATGCACTACTGCCCCGGATGCTCGCACGGCACAGTTCACAAGCTGATAGCCGAAGTGATTGAGGAGATGGGAATACAGCAGGACACAATTGCAATCAGCCCCGTCGGCTGCTCTGTTTTTGCATACAACTACCTTAACGTAGACTGGGAGCAGGCCGCACACGGAAGGGCTCCGGCACTTGCCACTGCAACCAAAAGACTGAATCCTGAAAAATACGTATTCACATACCAGGGAGACGGCGACCTTGCGTCCATAGGCACTGCGGAAATCATACATGCATGCAGCCGCGGAGAAAACATTGTCGTAATTTTCATAAACAACGGAATCTACGGCATGACAGGCGGCCAGATGGCGCCTACTACCCTGCTCGGAATGAAGACTGCGACAACCCCTTACGGAAGAGACGCGAAACTCAACGGATTCCCGCTTGTCATTGCCCCAATGATTGCACAGCTTGACGGCACCGCCTACATCACAAGGCAGGCAGTCCACACGGCTCCGGCCGCACGCAAAGCAAAGGCAGCCATACGCAAGGCATTTGAATACAGCCAGAAAGGGATAGGACTTTCATTTGTAGAGATTGTAGCGACGTGCAACTCAGGATGGAAGATGAGTCCGGTGGCAGCAAACAAATGGATGGTTGAAAACATGTTCCCGAAATATCCCCTCGGAGACATAAAGGACGTGTTGAAAAAGGAATAGGGAGTGTGCTTAAAAGTCATTAATTTTTTGATAATATGAAAGAAGAGATAATAATAGCAGGATTCGGCGGCCAGGGAGTATTGTCAATGGGCAAGATTCTGGCCTACTCGGCAATCATGCAGGACATGGAAGTTACCTGGATGCCGTCCTACGGCCCTGAAATGCGCGGAGGTACAGCAAATGTATGCGTAATCATCAGCGACAAGAAAATAGGTTCACCCATCCTGACAAAATATGACACGGCCATAATACTCAACCAGCAGTCCATGGACAAATTCGAGGCCAGCGTCAAGCCCGGAGGACTGCTGCTGTATGATCCGAGCGGAATAACAAGACATCCGTCAAGGACAGACATACGCGTTTGCAGAATCGATGCAATAGAAGTTGCGGGGAAAATAGGCAATTCAAAAGTATACAACATGGCTGTAATGGGGGCATACCTCAAAATAAACCCTGTTGTGACAATGGAAAATGTGGAAAAAGGACTGGCAAAGTGCATCCCGGCACGCTACAGCGACCTTATCAGCCTGAACAAGGCAGCTATTGAGGAGGGAATGAACTCGGTTGAAGTCCTCAGATAAACACACAGGTCTATTTTTGTCCTATAATTAATAAGGACTTATGGTGATTCCTGCTGAAATGCTTTGATATTTCGGCAGGAATCACTAAATTTGCAAAGTGGGTAAACAATGTGCGATGATAGACACACTGAAGGAAAAAATAAAAAGGCTTATAGCTGCATACGAGGCAGAAAAGACGGAGAGCGAAAGACTTCAGGGCCTGCTTCAGGAATCCTTGGCACAGAATGAAACCTACAGGAAGCAGATAAATGAGTTAGAGAGACAGATTGATAACCTAAAGCTTGCAGAAGCGTTCAAGGCAACAGGGAACAATGCTGAAGCCAGAAAGAGAATTGACAGGCTGATCAGGGAAATTGACAGATGCATAGCACTGATGGAGGGATAAAATGGAACAGAGCATAAATATCAACATTGCAGGACGCCAGTATCCGATGAAAGTCAATTCTCCGGAAAGTGAAGAAAGAATACGGAAAGCAGCCGAGACCATAAACAACAGGGTGGATTCATATCTGAAGAGATATCCCGGAAAGTCAATGACTGAAATTCTTTCTTTTGCAGCACTGAACATCTGCAAGGAAAAACTTGAGCTGCAGCATGAGATGGAGAAGATGAGACAGGGGGAAAAGATGCTGCTGAATGAACTTGAAGGTTATCTTGACAACATTGATAAAAATAGCCGTTAGTTACTTATTTTTGCTGAAATCAACATTAATCAAGTAACCGGGATTGCTCGGAAAGGGAAGACGGACCTATGTTACCCGATTGGGAATTCCACGTCATGTGGGACGGAGGATGTCTGAACTGTTTTCCGGAACCCAAATCTTATTTTTTAAGATTTTCTGACAAACATGCTAACGGCTTTTTATTATATCTGACCGTACGGCTTCCGCAAAGGCTGTACGGTCTTTTTTGTAGTTCCGGACTTGTGAAGCCGGAGACGTTTGATACAACTAAACTATTATATATATGAACAGCATTTTAATTTACATTCTTGTAGGAGCATTGAGCGCAGTCGTTGTGCTCTGCACATACATATTTGTCCGCAGGATTATGTTGAACGGGCAGAAGGATGAAATCATCAAGAAGGCAGAAATCGAAGCAGAGGGGATAAAAAAGGAAAAGATTCTTCAGGCAAAGGAAAAGTTCCTGCAGCTCAGAAGTGAACATGACCGCTACATCAATGAAAAGAACAAGCAGATCAGTGATGTGGAAAACAGGCTGAAGCAGAAGGAAAATTCGCTGAATCAGCAGAGTTCAGAACTCGGACGCAGGCAGAAAGAGAACGATGCAATAAGGGAGAACCTTAAGGCACAGGTAGATATCGCTACCAAGAAATCTGAGGAATATGAGAAGCTCCGCCTTGAGGCCATACGTCAGATTGAGGACATTGCAGGAATGACGGCAGCCGAAGCCAAGAACCAGCTTATGGAAAGCATGAAGGCTGAGGCAAGGACACAGGCACAGTCATACATCAATGATGTAATGGGAGAGGCACGCCTGACAGCCAGCAAGGAAGCAAAAAGAATAGTAATCAACACTATACAGAGAACTGCATCAGAAACTGCCATAGAGAATGCAGTGACTGTGTTCAATATAGAAAGCGATGAAATAAAGGGACGCATCATCGGCCGTGAGGGCAGGAACATACGTGCCCTCGAGGCAGCCACAGGAGTTGAAATCGTCGTTGACGACACTCCGGAAGCCATTCTGCTTTCTGCATTTGACCCGGTAAGAAGGGAGGTTGCACGTCTGGCCCTCCATCAGCTGGTTGTAGACGGAAGAATTCATCCTGCACGTATTGAGGAAGTTGTCGCAAAAGTGCAGAAGCAGCTTGAGGACGAGATTATGGAAACAGGAAAGAGGACCTGCATCGATCTCGGAATACATGGCATGCATATTGAGCTTGTGAAACTGATAGGAAGGATGAAATACCGCTCGTCCTACGGACAGAACCTGTTGCAGCATGCACGCGAAGTTGCAAATATTTGTGCGACAATGGCATCTGAACTTGGTCTGAATCCAAAGGTAGCCAAGAGGGCCGGCCTTCTCCATGACATAGGAAAGGTATCAGACGAGGATCCGGAGCTGCCGCATGCAATACTTGGCATGAAACTCGCTGAAAAATACAAGGAGAAGCCTGAGGTATGCAATGCCATCGGTGCACACCACGAGGAGATTGAGATGACTTCCGTAATTTCACCTCTCGTAATGGTCGGAGATGCCATATCAGGTGCACGTCCGGGAGCAAGACGCGAGGTTATAGAGTCTTATATAAAGAGACTGAAAGATATGGAAAACATTGCACTTTCATATCCGGGGGTTACTAAGACATACGCTATACAGGCAGGACGCGAGCTGCGCGTGATAGTCGGTGCTGAACAGGTTACAGACCAGGATGCAGAATCACTGTCAACAGAAATAGCAAGAAAGATACAGGAGGAAATGGTATATCCGGGACAGGTCAAGATTACAGTCATAAGGGAGACCAGATCTGTTGCATTTGCAAAATAATTTATTTTCATATATGGTATTGAAAAGACATATCATGATACTTGCGGCACTATTCATAAGTGTCGCAAGTTTTGCCTATCCGGGTGAACAGATTGTAACATGGAAGCACTCTGTCGAGCACAAGGAAGGAGATGTGTACCAGGTGGTGTTTACCGGAAAAATACAGCCGGGATACCACACTTACACTCTCGATGATTCAAATGCCGCCACTTCATTCGATGACCTAAAAGTTGATGGAGGAACACTTGAAGGAAGTCCATACGCAGTAAGTGAACCGACAACGGAAAGTGACGGTTCAAGGCATTACTATTCGTCAATAGTGCTTGCGCAGGACATAAGGCTAACATCCTCTGAAGCAGTATTCAGCGGAACGATACAGGCATCTTCATGCAAAGGAAACAGCTGCCATACAGAGTATTATGACTTTGAGACAAAGGTAGCGCCGGCCGGGGCTGAAAAGCAGGCGGAAAGCATAGCCGAGACTGAGGCTGATACTGAAACTAAGACTGCAGCTGTGGCTGCTCCCGAATCCGGCAGCACAGGCAACAAAAAGGAAGGAGGCTCCATCTGGGCACTTATAATAGAGGCCATACTGTGGGGCTTCGCCATGCTGCTGACACCATGCGTGTTCCCTATGGTGCCTATGACTGTGTCATTTTTCATGAAAGGCTCATCAAGCCCTGCACAAGGACGCTTCAAGGCATCTATGTACGGGCTTTTCATTATACTTCTCTATACAATGCCGATTTCTGTCATCATACTTTTGACAAAAGTCATCGGAGGAGACGCCGTAACAGCCGACATTTTCAACTGGCTCGCAACCCATTGGCTTCCGAATATCATTTTCTTCATAGTTTTCATGATATTTGCGGCTTCATTCTTCGGGGCATTTGAAATTACTCTTCCGCAGTCCCTTATCAACAAGAGCGACAAGGGAGCTGACAAGCGGGGACTTGCAGGTGTATTCTTCATGGCCCTGACGCTGGTGCTGGTGTCATTCTCATGCACAGGCCCGATTGTCGGTTCAGTGCTCATCAAATCCACAAGAGGAGAATTCTGGGAGCCTATGATCACCATGCTGGCATTCTCAGCTGCCTTTGCACTGCCTTTCACTGTGCTGGCATTCTCCCCTTCCCTGCTGACCAAATTCAAGAAAAGCGGAGGAGGATGGCTAAATTCCGTAAAAGTAGTGCTCGGCTTTGTTGAAGTTGCTCTCGGCCTGAAATTCCTGAGCGTTGCAGACCAGACATACCACTGGGGCATACTTGACAGGGAGGTGTATCTTGCAATATGGATAGTAGTATTCACGCTTCTGGGACTTTATCTGCTCGGAAAAATCCGTTTTGCCCATGACGAAAAGATTGAGCACATTTCGGTTCCGCGCCTTGCGCTTGTTATTGCAGTGTTCTCATTTGTAGTATACCTGATACCGGGAATGTTCGGTGCACCTTTGAAGATGCTGTCCGGATATATGCCGCCTATCAGTACCCAGGACTTTGTATTGGGACAGGGCAATGTTGGCACGAATGTGCAGCCTGAAACTTCTGCCGGACAGAAATACGGTCTTCATCTGCCTCTTGGCCTGGACGGCTACTTCACATTGGAGGAAGGCCTGGAAGCTGCAAAAGCAGAAGGAAAGCCTGTATTTGTGGACATTACGGGACACGGATGCGTAAACTGCCGCGAAATGGAGTCACGCGTATGGAGCGACCCGGCAGTACTGGAAATGCTTAAAAACGATTTCATCATTGTCGCCCTCTATAACGATGACAAGACAAAGCTCAGCAAGGAAGACTATATTACGGATGCGGTGACAGGAAAAGTATACAAGGACCTCGGAAGAAAGAATTCGTATATTGCACGCACAAGATTCAATGTGAATGCACAGCCGAACTATATAATTCTGTCTCCGGAGGGAGAGCAGCTGCTTCCGGCCAGAGGATATAATCTTGACATAGAGGGATTCGTCAATTTCCTTAAAGAAGGCATCATGGCGAATTCCTCCAGGAAGTAAAACGGTAAACTAAAAATTTGATTATGCTAAAGACAGGTATTAAGAACAGTATTGAGCAGAAAGTAACTGAGGAACTGACAGCAAGTCATATAGGAAGCGGCACAGTAAGGGTGTTTTCCACTCCAATGATGATAGCGCAGATGGAAAAGACATGCAGGACATGCGTAAAACCATATCTTGAGGAGGGTCAGGAGACTGTCGGAACACATGTTAATGTCTCGCACATAAGTTCGACTCCTGTCGGAATGAATGTCAGATGCGAATGCGAACTTGTTGAAATTGACCGCAGGAAGCTCACATTCAAGGTAGCTGCCTATAATGCAAAAGGTCTGATAGGTGAAGGTCTCCACGAGAGATTCATCATTGACGTGGAACGCTTCAAGAGCAAGAATGAAGACATGTAGGTCCTGATTTCCTGTGACCTTAAAATTAAAAGAGGCCGGGACATAATGCCGGATATAAAGATTACCCCTGCTGCAGCAGTCTGCAACAGGGGTAATTTCTTTAAAAGGGAGTTCTGGCACTACCCTTTTATCTGTTTCCTATGCTATTTCTCATCAGGAGCATAGATATACTGATTCAGAGGAGAAGAATATTCGCAATAATCTTCCGGAACAAAAAAGCGGTCAAGCTCTATCGCTGCATTTTCCACTGAGTCAGAAGTATGCACCACATTTTCCTGTGCACTGAGGGAATAGTCTGCACGTATAGTTCCTGGCGCAGCGTTGCGTGCATTGGTGGCACCTGCCATTTCACGAACGACTCTTACAGCCTCAAACCCTTCCCAGCAGCAAAGTATTACAGGAGCTGCCATCATTCCATCCCTAAGCCAAGGGAAAAACGGCTTATTCTTAAGATGCGCATAATGCACATCCAGAATCTCCGGTGTGAGCTGCTTCATTTTCATTGCAACAAGCTTAAGGCCTCTTTTTTCGAATCGCGAGATGACTTCTCCGACCAATCCGCGCTGCAAAGTTCCCGGTTTCAATATTACCAATGTCCTTTCCATGATTGTGTTTGTTAATTTTAGAACTTGAATGAATCCTTCAGAGCAGTAGTCTTGTTGAAGACAAAATGCTCAGGAGTGCTGTCAGGATCCTTGAAGAAATATCCGACACGCTCGAACTGCACGGCTATTCCGCTCTTGTCCTCAAGCAATGCCGGCTCCGCATATCCTTTCGCAATGACAAGGGAATCCGGATTGAGATATGACTTATAGTCCTGTCCCTCCGGAATGTCGCCCATCTTAGGCTCAGTGAAGAGCTTGTCGTACAGACGGCACTCTATCTCCTTCGCATGCTCAGTTGACACCCAATGGATTGTACCCTTGACTGAACGCCACTCCCCTGCTCCAGGCTTTGATGTCGGGTCGTATGTGCATTTGATTTCCACAATATTGCCCTCGGAATCCTTCACGATCTCTTCGCACTTTATAATATAGGTGTATTTCAGGCGAACCTCCCCGTCCGGCTTCAGACGGAAATATTTCTTAGGAGGCTCCTCCATGAAGTCGTTCCTCTCAATGTAGACTTCTCCGGTGAAAGGCACCTTGCGTGAAGGTCCTTCCGGATCCGCAGGATTCAGCGGTGCATCGAACCACTCGACCTTGCCCTTCTCCCAGTTGGTTATCGTGACCTTCACCGGGTCCTGGACAACCATATAGCGGTTTGACCTCTCATTGAGGTCCTGGCGCACGCACCACTCCATGAGCTGGAGGTCAATCAGCTGCTCCCTCTTTGCAACACCGACTTTCTCGGCAAACATCCTCATTGACTCCGGAGTATATCCGCGGCGGCGTATACCGCAAATCGTAGGCATGCGCGGGTCATCCCATCCGCTTACGAAATTGTTCTTGACAAGCTCAAGCAGCTTTCTCTTGCTCATCACCGTATAGGTGAGGTTAAGCCTTGCGAACTCATACTGATGTGAAGGGAAGATGCCGAGCTTCTCTATGAACCAGTCATACAGAGGCCTGTGGACATCAAACTCGAGAGTACATATTGAATGAGTGATATTCTCGATTGAATCGCACTGTCCATGGGTATAGTCATACATCGGATAGATGCACCATTTGTCTCCGGTGCGATGATGATGTGCATGGATGATGCGGTACATGATAGGGTCACGGAACATCATGTTCGGATGCGCCATGTCTATCTTTGCGCGGAGCACCTTCTCCCCGTCAGCATACTTGCCGGCCCTCATGTCACGGAAAATCTGCAGGTTCTCCTCAACACTGCGGTTACGGTACGGGCTTTCCTTGCCGGGAGTCTGGACTGTTCCCCTGCCCTCGCGTATTTGCTCCTGAGTCTGGTCATCCACGTATGCAAGGCCTTTCTTTATAAGATCCTCAGCCCAGCTGTAGAGCTGCTCAAAATAGTCTGAGGCATATCTTTCTTCCGCCCACTGGAAGCCGAGCCACTGGATGTCCTCCTTTATGGAGTCTACATACTCTGTGTCTTCCTTGACAGGATTTGTATCATCGAATCGGAGGTTGGTCTTTCCTCCATACTTCTGCGCAAGACCGAAATTAAGGCAGATACTCTTTGCGTGCCCGATGTGCAGATAGCCGTTTGGCTCCGGAGGGAAACGCGTCATTATGCTCTTGTACTTGCCTGAGGCTAAGTCTGCCTCGATAATCTCCTCAAGGAAATTGAGGTTTCTGGTCTCATTGACCTCTTTGTTCAGTTCTTCCATAATTTGCGAAGTGCTCATTTTCAAAACAATTTGCAAATATAGGAAACTGTTTTGATTTATAGAGCACCCGAAAGCACATTAAATCATATTTGTATGCATTGCCTATGTT
>CAMWUW010000073.1 GCA_947177525.1 uncultured Bacteroidales bacterium
ACATCTTCAATCGGCAAGAAGCTTATCATGAGCATAAGCGGCCTGTTCCTCATTCTCGTCCTTCGTCTCCCCATGCCAATCAACTGTTTTTCTGTGATTGACCCCTTCACCGGAAAAGACGGTGCGGCAGACGGACTTTTCCAGGCAGGCTGCGATTTCATGGCCCTTCCTATCGTAACAGTAATGGTTCCGGTACTGGCATTCGGATTCGTAATCCACATCATCTATGCCGGATACCTCACATGGTGCAACATCCAGTCAAGAGGCGGCTACAAACGCTATGAGGTAGCAAGCAAGGCAAAGACAGAGTCATGGGCATCAAAGAACATGTTTGCACTTGGCATCATCGTGCTCGGCATCCTCGGTTTTCACCTTGCACATTTCTGGGCAGACATGCAGCTTCAGGAGTTCATGGGAGAGCACGCGGCAAACCCATACAGCCTGCTTGAGGCTACATTCGGACACTGGTGGATGGCACTGATATATCTCGTATGGTTCGGAGCACTCGGATTCCACCTTACACACGGTTTCTGGAGCGCATTCCAGACAGTGGGACTCAGCAACAGCATCTGGGAGAAGAGACTTCAGGTACTCGGATACATTTTTACAGCAGTAATCGTGCTCGGCTTTGCATCAGTAGCAATCAATGCTTTCTGCCAGGCAAACGGCTTCATCTGCTAAAGAATACATAAATACATATAGAAAGGGACCGGCCGAAAGCCAGTCCCTTTTCTTATATCCTTACTCCAGTCTCATTGTCTTGTCCCTGAGCCAGGCGGCAACAGGCTGCGGAAGCAAAGGGGCAAGCGTGCGGTAGACCTTGTCATTATATTCATTCAGCCATTTCAGTTCATCTGCGGAAAGCAACTCCGGAATCACTGCAGAAGTATCTATATGACAGCATGTAAGTGTCTCAAATTCAAGCCAGTCACCGAATCCATCCCTGCCGGCCTCACGGCACAGCAGTATATTCTCATGTCTTACTCCATGCATTCCCTCACGGTAGAGTCCCGGCTCATTTGAAGTCACCATTCCGGGCAGAAGAGGCTGAGGGTTGAAATTCTGCCTTATGTCCTGCGGCCCCTCATGAACACAGAGCCAAAAGCCGATTCCATGCCCAGTGCCATGTCCGTAGTTTCTTCTGGCACGCCACAGAGGCGCACGGGCCAGGACATCAAGCTGACAGCCGGCAGTACCTCTCGGGAAAACAGCCGTAGACAAACCTATCATGCCCTTAAGCACCAGCGTATAGTCTTCTTTCTCAAGCTCAGTACACTCTCCGAGCGGAACCGTCCTTGTGATGTCAGTAGTCCCCGTGAGATACTGTCCCCCGGAATCAACAAGATAAAGTCCGCGCGGACATATTGCAGGCGAGTTTTCCGACGGCGTAGAGTAATGCGGAAGCGCCGCTCCCGGACCATAGGCGGAAATATTCTCAAAACTGTCTCCCCTGTATCCGGGAATATCCGCACGGAATCCGGACAATCTGCACGAGGCATCGTATTCAGTCACCTCACGGCCGGCTGCAAGCTCCTCCTCAAGCCAGAAAAGAAAAGATTCGACAGCCACACCGTCATCAATAAAAGTCTGTCTGAGCGACTCTATTTCCGATGCCGTCTTTACTGCCTTTTCCCGAATTACAGGAGAAGAACCGCAGATAATGCGTTCTTTGCCGTATAGTCCGCATATATGACAATACAGATGATAATTCAATGTGGACGGATCTACAAAAATCCTTGATGAAGGGCTTTCCCTGGCCACATCAGACAGAAAAAACTCCGCTGCCTCGTAATCCTCCACCTCTATTCCGTCCAGTTTCAGCTCATTATAACTGTCCACAGTATCCGGGAAAGTGTCCGCCAAATCGGACTTGCGCACAAACCACTTCACATAATCCTGAGTAACAAGAACATACGATATCACCAACGGATTGTAGCTTATATCTGAGCCACGCACATTAAGCAGCCATGCAATTTCATCCAAGGCAGACAGAAACACCATGTCCACACCTTCGATGAGCATCCATTTCCGAAGCCACGACACCTTGTCCACACGCGGAAGGCCCCCGAAGCATTCAACATCAAGAGTTGTCACCGGAGAGACAGGAACAGAAGGACGCGACTCCCAAAGAGGCCCAAGCATATCAGGGACATCCACCACAATTCCTCCGGCACAAAGTTCCGATGCAATCTCATGCACAGAATTGACGCTATGGCACAATCCGTCCACAGCCACGACACTTGCCTTTCCCGACAGCCATTGTGGAATGCCGACCGCACCTGGTACCCTTGTCTTATGAAGCTCGACTCCCGTTCCCTCAAGCTGGGCAACAGCCTGCACAAAATATCTGGAGTCGGTCCAAAGCCCGGCATGGTCCGCCGTGATGACAAGCTCACCGGCCTCACCGGTAAAGCCGCAAAGCCACTCAACCTGTTTCCATCTTATGGCCGGATACTCGTCAGCGTGAGGGTCTGATCCGCTTACGACAACAGCGTCCCACCCGTTTTCTTCCATCATGCCCCTGAGGGCCTCAATCCTGTCTGCAAAGATTTTCTTTCCCATGACTATTGTAATAAATCCGGACAATTATACAAAAAACAAAAGACATACAGGCCCAAACCAGGCAAGTTGTTCTGATTTTTCTGCAAAAAGCCACAAATACAGAAAGAACTGCCGGCTGAAAAACGATGATTCCAGCCGGCAGTTCATGAATTCAAATCATTTGTCTAAACCAACTTTTTCCTGAGGGCACGCACTGCAGAAAGAAGAATCGCCGTGCCGCTGAATGAAGATGCAGCTCTGCCGACAGCCATTGACGCCAGTTTCCCGGGCGTATAATATGACCTGATTTCCCCGACAAGTCCGGAAAGTGACTTTGCCTTGGCCTCAGCCTGGACCTTGAGGATTCTCCGGCAGGCTCGCAATTGTGCGCGGTCTTTTATTGCGCCGTAATCAGTCTCTATCATAAACAATGCTGATCAAAAGTTTAACAAACATATTGACAAACAACTTCTTGCGGAACAGGAAAAGAATCCCTATCACAACAAGCTGGATTCCTCCCATTATGAATGCACCGGCAGCATAACTGCCGACCCATTTTCCAAGAAGCAAAACGAAGCCAAAAGTAAAAGCGGTGAGTGCCACCATAAGGACCAGCAGAATCACCACAAGGGCAAAGATTCTTCCGAGCCCGACAGACAGTCCCTCAACCGCTCCTAACTTAAGGTCTTCGGCCTTCAGTTCCAAATACTCCTTTGTCTCTGAAGAAAGATCCTCAAATGGCGTCTGCATATCAGATTCCCTTCTGTGCAAGTGCGCCTTCTACTGCGTCAAGCCCCTCTGCGAGTTTGCTCTTTGCTGTCGATGCGACCTCTGCCGCTCCCTTTTTGATTTTTTCACGTGTTTTTTCACCTGACTCCGGTGCAAGAAGCAATGCTGCAGCAGCGCCTGCCAAGGCACCGGCAATAAAGCATACGATTGAATTACCTGCGTTCATAACTTTAATTTTTAAAATGTTAATATTCGTTCAAAAACCGGACACTTGCAGCTGTATTCAGCAGCCATGTAAATTCCGGCTCCGGGTCAGAGTATATCAGAAACTATACCATCAGAGACAAAAAAATGTCCTTCCGGTATACAAATTTTTCCATTAGGCGTTTTTTTCAGCCTGCCGTCAGCCAAAGCCTTGTCCAGCGCCGTCCTGTTGCAATGCTCTTCCAGAAAGTTCCCGTCTATTCCACAGGAAGTCCTCAGCGAAAGCATAATCTTCTCCATTGCCATTTCCTCAGGACCGAGTTCCTCAAATTCTGACACAGAATTGAAATTTCCGGCAGCGGCCGCATCCAGATATGCATTCAAATCGGATTTATTCCATCTGCGGACAGCACACACATGCTTTTGGCCGGAACAGTCTTCACCTGCTTCAGCGGATGATTCACAATACGGAAGGAAGCTGTGCGCCCCCGGTCCAAGTCCAAGATAAGGCACATGACGCCAATAGGCACTGTTGTGCACAGCCTCATATCCATGCAGGGCAAAATTGGAAATCTCATAATGGCAGTAGCCCGCACCGGCCATTTCCCTGCACAGAATATCATATTGCCTCCGGCAGTCTTCGTCGGAAGCCTCCTTATATTTCCCCTGCTCCACAAGTCCGGCCAAGGCACTTCCCGGCTCAACCGAAAGCTGGTATGAAGATATATGCGAGGGAAGCCTTCCACGGGAAGAAACAGTCAGTGCCTGCTCCAAAGTACGCCTCCATCCGTTGTCAGACAAACCTGAAATTCCATATATCAGGTCAATGCTTATATTTTCTACTCCGGCATTTTCGAGGATAGAATATGCTTTGCGCGCAGCATCCGAATCATGCCTGCGGTTCATCCAGCGCAAAAGACTGTCGTCGAAAGACTGGACTCCCATGCTTATCCGGTTCACGCCAAGCTCCAGCAGTCCTTCAACATAAGACTCACCTTTTTCGACAATATCATCCGGATTCACCTCCACAGTAAATTCCCTGAAAGAACCAGTGTGGCCGGCAGAATGAAGAGCCGATGCCAACGAGGAGAAAAAAGAAAGGGGCAGCACCGATGGGGTGCCGCCTCCAATATACAATGTATCAACAATATGCGATATATCTCCCTTACGTACCGCCAACTCTTTTGAAACAGCGGCGGCAAATCTTCCGAAAAGATTTTCCTGTGCATTCCGTCCTGATTTTCCGCTGCATTTCGCGGCCACTTCAGAATAGAAATCGCAATAAGTGCAGAAACTTCTGCAGAAAGGGACATGCACGTATATCACAATACTCTCATTTAGATAAAAACTAACGGAGCATCAGCTCTGTACTTCCCAGGAATGCATCTGCCGTATATGCCTCTATGGTATATATACCCTTAGCATATTCCTGAATATCATTCAGATATATTCCCATCTCGACTTCAGCACCCTGATAATCCACTTCACGTGAGGCTGAGCTGATCATGACGGTTCCCTGATAATTAAAAGTCTTCTGCGAATCATTGAGAAGAAGCACTCCCTCGGGATCTTTGATGCGTATATATACAGTAACAGGGCCTTTCTCCGCAAGGTCATTTTCAACAAGGCTGAGCGTCGTGAGCAGATATTTGACACGGCTGCTCCTGTCAGTAGCCTTATTGGAAGCATTGTAGGCCTCGGCCTTGAGTCCCCTGGCCTTGATTACGGCTCCTGCAGCCACCTGGCCGGACAGGTTCTCGACAGTCTTGGTCAATTCCTCTGAACGCCTTCTGTTTTCGGCTGCCTCCTGTCTGGCACGTGCGGCATCGGCCGTAAGCTGCTTGTTGAGAGAATGCAGCGAATCTATCTGCTTTACATAACCGCGCATTACAGTCCTCAAGGTGCCGAGTTCTTTTTCATACTGACGTATCTTGGCCCTGTTTGTGGCCTCGGTCTTTGTGAGCTTTTCTATAAGGAGCTGCACTTCAAGGCGGGATGAGTCCAGCTGAAGATTCACATCCTCATAATCGGAAGACAACGAGGCGTAGTCATTGTTCAGCGTATTGAGCTGACCTATCAGGTCATTCTTTTCGCTCTCCAGCTCTTTCTCTACAGTGTACTTGTCATACCAAATGTATGCAAGAACTCCGGCCAGCACAACGGCTACAGCCACAAGAGCATACATAATTTTCTTCAGTTTCTGTTCGTCCATGATGATGTCAATTTGGATGGTTAAATATTTCTTTGCGGATACAAAGTTAATAAAATATCATATTTTTGCTATATTTGTGCTTCGCACATATATACGCCGATGTCAGGGCAGGCCCACGGCAAGCAGAGGCACGGCAATGCAAATTTGAAGCCATTTTATAAATAATACAACCATGAAATATCTTATCAGATCAGTAAAATATTTTTTCTATTTCAGTGTAATTACAGCTGCCATCATCCTTATTCTGGTCATGACAGGGGCAGTTGAAGGAGATATCGAGCAAATTTTTGACGGAGGATACAGCGCATTATGGAAGATTGCCATGTTTTTTGCATTGGTTGCAGCCGTGTATCCAAAAGTCGGGTTCATAACACGGGAGACGGCCACAGAACAGGAATGGGGCCAGATACGCGGGCAGGTCATAAGTTTCTTCAAGGAAAGGCGATATA
The DNA here is from genome assembly GCA_947177525.1 of uncultured Bacteroidales bacterium. Classification (GTDB taxonomy): domain Bacteria; phylum Bacteroidota; class Bacteroidia; order Bacteroidales; family UBA932; genus Cryptobacteroides. The sequence goes on from CAMWUW010000073.1 coordinate 6,136, forward strand.
TACTTGAAAAAGAGACAGATGACACCCTCGTTTTCAGATACGGAAGTTTTTCCGGAAGGCTGTTGAAAATGTGCGAAGACAGAATAACCGTGACATATACGGAAGGAAGCATAATTACAGAAGGCCTCAGAAAAGATGTCATGCGGATCTCCTCCGGCCTGGAGCACCGCTTTTCACCAGACGGTGAACAAGTGCAGTGAACAAACAAAAGTTGAAGCACCGGCCACAAGCCGGACATGAAAATCTTTGACAGTATGGAAAATTTGAAGACCGTTGCAAAATTCCCGGACCCGATGCGTGCCAGCATCGCACAGGGAATGCTTGAATCAAACGGCATCAAGGCGGAAGTATTCGGAGAAACATCCCCGTACCCGTCCCTCAATGCCGCTGAACAGAACATCGAGCTGAAAGTCAATGAAAAGGACTATGAGTCCGCATTGAGCCTTTTGGCCGCTTCACACAAGGCAGAGTAAAACTCTTCGCCGAAAAAACGCTCAATAGGTTCGCGCAGAAATTCATATACGCGGACCTTTTCTTTTTTCCCTTTCTCAAAGGCATCCTTGCAAATATCCCATCTGTGAAGGTTAAGGGCACGTGTGCCGTTGCTCAGATTGGTTATTCTTATAGGATACAGCCAGCAGGATATCGGCTTTCTGAAATCCCCCTTTCCCTGGAACCAGCAACGTTCCATCGTGCAGAAGCAGTTGCCTTCCTCATCAAACATGGTATAGGCGCATTCCTCGCTTCCGGGAACAAGGGGCGTCACCATATCACCGTCCGAATCAATTTCAAAAAATCCTTTTGCAGCCACTGCAGCACGCCCTTCCTCCTGCATAAGAGGCGAAAATATTTTATAGTTTTTCTCTATGGCCGCAGCCTCGCACTCTTCCATAGGGGCACCGCTGTCACCGATTACACAGCAGCATCCCTTGCATTTTCCATAGTCACATGAAAAATATTCCGTAAGTATCTCCTCCGATACCAGACAGTCATCAATCTGAATAATTGTTCCGTGATACATCTTTTGCTTTGACAATATATTCCACTTTGCTCCCCTCTTTAAGAGAAGCTATAATTCCACGTACTTTCGGGGCGTCAACCGCACCCACCTTTGAATCATACCCTACCGTAAAGTCTTTTCCTTCGAGATACCTCAGCACAATGGCATTCCTCCAATAAAGGGGACCGGACATCTCAACCGCAAAATAATTCCTTATATATTCCTTATATGCAGACAGGAGTCCCTCCGGCATGTCTTTTTCCGCCAATTCCGCAAGCACAGAGCGCACAGTGCCTATTACTCCCAAAAGGCTGTATCCGTCCGGCGGGACAATGGTCAGCATTACACTGAACCTCTCCTCAGGATATATCTTGCAGGCGTAAGACACGTCAGCCGTCACACCCGTCCCGGAAAAAGCTTCCGTAAGAGCCTGGTCAAGAGCCATTGCGGCGATTGGGGCGGCCATGTAGTTCTCCGCCGTCATCGGCAGACGCGCAGACATTGCCACAACAGCCATTGGGGCATCTCCCTCAACAGTATAAGTAAGCCATCCGGACAGAGGCTGATAGCGGACTGCCGGCCTCCTGAAAGCTGTTTTCTTTGTCCTGAACCCTCCTGCATAAAGCGATATGAGTTTCTTGAGCGCAGTCTCGTCCATATCCCCGACAAGCACGAGCACCCCGTCATTCATCTTTGATGAGAGATAAGAGAAGAGTTCATCGGCTTTTCCTGCAATGCCTGGATTCAGATTTGCAGCCGATTTGTATACGGAGTAATCATAGTCAGGGCACATCAGGCTGTCTATAGTTGCAAGCATGCACCGGCGCCCTCCCTTGGCATGTTCAAGCCGCAGCTTTTCGCTTCTCAAATAATATGAGAATGCCGTGCTGTCAGGCCTGCGCTCATTTGAGAACGCAAGAAGCGAACGCATAAGCAGCTGCATCTTATGGTTAGGGGCCTTCCCGCTCACTATTGTATTCGAGAGATTTACCCCCGTATCCATAGTGACGTCCATCGAAGCCAGAAGTTTCTTGAAATCACGGCCCTTGAGTCCGGCAATGTAGCACAGTTCCGGATAATCGGAAACGAAGCTTCCCTCACCGCGCCCGAGTCCGCTGATGCTCCCGTAGCCGCCGCTGAGCGCAAGACTGTAGTACATGTTGCCTCCGGTAGGCATTTTTTTGTATATGACCTTGAATCCGTTGGAGAATGTCCATATCTCACCGCCGGAGAGATAATCTTTTTTTACGGATTTTATCTTCACTTTGGGTCCGTATCCCGGAAAGGCCATGGTATCCGCTGCGCTATAGGACTGCTGTATGATTTCAGTGCATCTGCCGCCGGCTCTCCACACGGAGTCAAACACGGGCCTTGTTTCAAAATCCGTCCCCTTTGTATAGACAGAGAGATTGCCAGAACCGTCAAGAAGAGCCGATGAGATTTTGGAAAACAATCTCAGCATAGTGGTGTCCGGCACATTTCTGGACAGATGAAAAGCCAGTTTTTCCTTTTCTGAGGCGAGTGAGCCGTTGTAAAGGAAGGCTGCCCTGCATCTTCCGGCATAGTCTGAATTTGACTTTACAGGTAAAGAGGCAAGTTCGGACATTGCCCCGAGACGTCTTGCCTGCGCCTCTTTGAACTCTCCCATTGAAGCACCTCCGGCATCAAGCGCGGAAAGCACAGAGGCAAGAACTTCAAATGCCCCGCGCGCATTTTCACGTGCCACATTCACAGACACCGAGAAATGTTCGTCACCGGGACCGTCCAGTCCATCGGACCTTCGGCATGAAAGGCCGGCAAAAGGGATGTCGCGGTCCTCCATTGCAGAAGCTATCCTGTCATGGGCAATCAGTGCAAGCTCATCTACAGCAACTTCATATATCGCAGGCTGCACAGTATTCATATATTCAACCGGAGTCCTGGGCGACCTCCAGACCATGGAAATTTCAGCAAGGGCCCCGGTACTGTCCGCACAAGTGACAAAATCTGTTTCCGGGCGGTCTTCCCACACATATTCAGGACGCGGCTGCGAAACCCCGGCCACACACATATATGATATCATCCTGAGCTTCCCTGCAATGGCGGCAGGATCAACGTCACCGCAGATGATGACAGCCTGGTCGGAAGGTGGATACCATTTCCGGAGAAATTCATTTCCTGAAACCCTCGGGCGGTCAACGATGTCCGTAATCATGAGAAGCATGGAATCAGCCACTGCATTCCCGGAGGAAAGAAGCACGTCGCTGAAACTGTACACTGTAGCGTCATCCGATACTGCCACAAAGCTTCCTCCCGAAGGCTTGCATCCGTGGCGCGCAAGAAAATCATCAGGCGATGAGGACACGAAATGCGGAAGAGAGTCAAGAGAAGCTGCGGCAGCGACATGGCATGACAGCGAGTCAGGCACAGTCTTCATGCCGGTCTTCTGGACAAGCATAAAATCTGCAAAACCTTTAAAAGAGCTGTTCGCTGCCACATAGTATGACATTCCGTTCGGAAGAGTTCCGGCAGATACCGCCGGATCCGAAGGCAGCTTAGGGATTTCCCTGGCAGGCAAAAGCAAGGCAATGAGCAAGCCTGCAGCAACCGTTGATATATGTATAAAGTCCTTTTTCATAACAATTACAATGCAGGGTGCAAAAATAAGACAAAAAATTCCTATTTTTGCATTTATGTGGATTAACGGATAATTATGTTGAACAAATAAGACAATTTCCATGAAGAAAATTTTCCTCTTTATTGCCGCGGCTGCAATGGCAGCGGGCACAATGTCCGCACAGGACATCAATCAGGTTACAGAAACCTTCAATAATGGCGCAATGGAACTCAACATGGGCAACAAGGATGCCGCCTTGGGGTACTTCCAGTCAGCACTGACAATGGCGGAAGCACTTGGAGAGGAAGGTGAGGAAATAGCCGACAACTGCAAGGCTACCATTCCGGTCATCATGATTTCCATAGCCAAAGACCTTATCAAGGCTGAGAATTTTGACGCGGCAGTCGAGCAGCTCAACAAAGCCAAGGAAGCCGGAGCTCTCTACGGCAACAGCGAATGCATCGAAGACGCAGACACGCTCATCGGACAGGTCAGCATGCAGAAGGCCAACACTCTTCTCAATGCAAAGGATTTTGCCGGTGCAGCTGCTGCCTACAAGGAAGTCGTTGACGCAGACACTACAAACGGCATGGCGGCACTCCGTCTGGGAATGGCCCTCAACGGAATAGGACAGGCAGAAGAGGCTGAGCAGGCATTCCTTCTCGCCGCAAGACACGGACAGGACAAAAATGCCTACAAGCAGCTCTCCAATATGTATGTAAAGACAGCTGCTGCAGAGCTCAAGGCAAAGAAATACAGCGAGGCCATCAGTTCGGCCCTCAAGTCAAACTCTTATCTTGAGAACGCAACAGCAATGAAGGTTGCAGGTACTGCAGCTTCAGCACTCAAAAAGAATGCAGAGGCCATTGAGTATCTTGAGAAATACCTCGAGCTTTCACCTAATGCAAAGGATGCCAACCAGTTCAAGTATACTATTGCAGCTACAGCGCAGCAGATGGGAGACAAAGAAAAAGCCAAGGCCTACTACTCAATGATCCTCTCAGATCCTAAGTTCGGCCCTACGGCAAAACAGCAGCTTGAATCACTCAATTAACCATGAGGGAAATTGAACTGCTTGCCCCGGCAAGAGACATTCAGATCGGCATCGCGGCAATAGACTGCGGTGCCGATGCTGTGTATATTGCCGGACCGCAGTTCGGGGCAAGGCAGGCTGCCGGCAACAGCATGGAAGACATCAGGACGCTATGCAGCTATGCACACAAGTTCGGGGCACGTATCTTCGTGACCATGAATACAATCATTTATGACCATGAGATAGATGAGGCATGGCGGCATTTACTCATGGTGCAGGAGGCCGGAGCCGATGCAATAATAGTACAGGACCTGGCCATCCTGGAATTGGCGCGGAACGGCGGCCCGGAACATTCAGGGGAAAAGCTCGGCATTCCGCTCCATGCTTCCACACAATGTGCAATACGCACCCCGGAACAGGCTGTTTTTCTTGAAAGCCTCGGATTTTCAAGGCTTATTCTCGAGCGGGAGCTGTCATTGGAAGAAATACGTGCAATACGCCGGGCAGTAAGCTGCGAGCTTGAATTTTTTGTGCACGGGGCAATCTGCGTATGCTACAGCGGACAATGCTACCTGTCGGAGCAGATAGCCGGCAGAAGCGCCAACCGAGGAGCCTGCATACAGGCATGCAGGTCACGTTATGACCTTGCTGACAAATCGGGACGCATTCTGGTGAAAGACAAGGCACTCCTGTCCCTTAAAGACTACAATCTCCGCAACAGGCTTGCAGACCTGGCAGAAGCAGGAATCACATCATTCAAGATTGAGGGACGGCTCAAAAACATATCATACGTCAAAAATGCAGTGAGAGACTACTCCACTGTGATTGATGAGATGATTAACAAGAATCCTGACAAATACGTGCGGGCCTCATTCGGACAGGTTACAGGAGGTTTTGCACCTGACACGGGAAAAACATTCAACAGGGGCTATACAGAACTGTTCCTTGACGGCAGACGCGGACACTGGACATGCATGGACACGGCCAAGTCCATGGGAGAGGAAATCGGCACGGTTGTTTCGCTCAACCGCGACAAAACAAGGGTCGGCATACGTCCGGCTTCAAAAGGCATCTCACTTCACAATGGAGACGGATTTTCGTTCGTCACCGGAAACGGAAGCGTGACAGGGTTCAGGGGAGACGTGTGCGAAGGACTGTCGATACGATGCAAAAGCACCCCTTCTCTTTTCATAGGAGCAAAGTTATTCAGGAACATCAATTCCGCATTTGAAAAAGAAATCGAAAAACAGGCCTGCAAAAGAGAAATAGGCGTGTCGGCTTCTGTTTCTTTTGACATAAATGACGGGAAATGGACATTGACGGCTGAGGCGCGGACAGAGGACGGGCGCAGAATAACCGAAGTCTTTGATGCCGGGACTCAGACGGCCGACAATCCGGCAAAGATTCTTC
>CAMWUW010000074.1 GCA_947177525.1 uncultured Bacteroidales bacterium
CTATAGATCCGGCCGGTACACCGGAAATGCCGTTTACCGATATTTTTGACGGCAATGGACATTCTCTCCTGAACCTTGACATAAGCTATGACTTGTCCGTGAATGCCCATTGCGGAATATTCGGATATGCATCCGGGGCCGTGATAAGGAATCTTACCGTAGGTTCGCAGGGAAGCCGCATGAGAGCTGACGGAAGCGGTTCGGGTGCGACCGGAATCAGGACATTGGCCGGTGTGCTCGGATACAGTGACGGATGCACGATTGAGAATTGCACCAATAATTGCGAAATCACTACCGGACGGCTTGCCAATACCGGTTCCGGTGCGACAGGCATACAGCTCGGAGGCATTGCAGGCTTCCTTAAAGGCAAGGATATTATAAAATCGTGTACCAATAACGGACGCCTTTGCGCACCGGCAGGACGCTCGGGAGGTATCGTGGGCACTTCCAATGCGGCAGGATGCATAATAGAAAACTGCATAAACAACGCTCTTGTGGAAGATGATGCGATAGGTCAGTTTGGCTCAGAGAAAACCTCTGTCAAGAGGATGGGAGGCATCGCCGGCGGAAATGCGGGCACAATATCAGGCTGCACCAACAACGGCACAGTAAAGACATGGCTAAGCAGCCGCACAGGAGGGTTCGTCGGGCATAACACCGGTTCTATAACGGGCTGCAGAAATACCGGTGACATCATCGGTGATTTTACTGCGAATCATGAGCACGGGCCGGGATGGGCATGCGGATACAGCAATCAGTTCGCTTCAGTCACCGGCAACAAGGGCTACGGACATGTGAACGGGGAGCCTGCGATGTACAGCAATGCTCTGTGCTATCAGGTTGCAAAATTCTTTGATACCGAAAAGAACACCGTGGACTGGACTCTTGACGAGTATTTTGAATGGACGGAAACCGAAACGAAGAATCTTCATCCTGCTGTCGTATATCATCATTATTCATGCACATTTGTGCCGAGACATATAAATGTGCTTGAGATTGACATGACGGATCCTACGCTGGAACTTACGACTGCGTATGCCGATGACATAGTGCCTAACCCAAATGCAAATAGGAATGCCAACAACGGCTTCTGCATACGTGAGACTCTCAGCCAGTTGTGCGAGCGTAAACGCAGTGAGGGCCAGAATATAATAGCAGGAATAAATACAGGCTTCTTCGACTCCAATGACGGAATTTCACGCGGTCCTCACATTGAGGAAGGGGAATTGGTCTATGCCAACAATCCTTCTGTCCGAGCGAGCTTGAGCAATCATGACTGGGCATTCACAGTCTTCACAGACCGGACTTCAAGCTGCGGAAAAAAGACGTTCGACGGAGGCAAATCAACGGGACCTGTCGGCAAATTCTCCCTTGAAGGAAAAGAATATGCTTTTTATTCTGTCAATGACACGATTCTCCGTCATTCGTCCCAAAGCTGGCAGGCAAATGCCTATACTTCGCGATACAGAAAGACTCCTCATCCGGAGCATCCCCAGATTGTCAATCCGCTTGCAAAGGATGTGCTTTATGTCGTGGCGGAATATGTTTCTGACATCGCGAGGGTCAATGCCGGATATGCAGAGGCAGTGATAACTGCGGTACATGACGGCAGGTCTTCCGCCTTGGCGGAGGCTCCTTATCTTGATGATCCAAAGCAGATTGCGTTTGCCTTGTCCGGAACTGCAGCTGAGGAAGCCGCTGCGTCTGCAAAGGTGGGAAGTTCAATAAGCATAAGGACCGACATGGCTGTAGACGGCGAGAGCAAGCCTGTCTTTACACAAAATTCAACCATGTTCTCGTTCATGACTGACGGGCAGGACAAGAGCGAGTCATGCTCGGCCAACCATACGAACAGAACCCAGCATGATCCGGTGACTTTCGTTACTGTCAGCAAAGACAGGACAAAGGTTTGGCTGATAGAGGTGGACGGAAGGAAAAACGGATGGTCTATGGGGCTGAAAAGCTACGAGATGTACCGTATTGCAAAGAAACTCGGCGGATGGAACCAGACCCGTTTCGACGGAGGAGGCTCTTCTGCCATGTGGGTTTATGACGGTGCCGTACAGTCAGGCTCTGTGGTCAATGTGATAAGTGACAGCAAGGGTGAGCGCAGCTGCATGAATTATATCCTTTTGCGTGCCAAGGCTAATTAAAACAGACATTATGAAACAGATATTATACAGAATGATGATTTTTGCCGCCTGTGCTCTTGTTGCATCCGGGTGCGGCTATGACGATTCTGAGCTGACAAGGAACATCGATGCCATTGATGAGGAACTTTCAGCCCTGGAAAAGGCAGCTGCTGAAATGAATGCGGGACTTAAGGAACTTGATGCCTTGATTTCCAGCAGCTTCATATCATATATAAGCGAAGACGGCAGCGGGAATGTAATCATCTGCTACCAAAATGCAGGAGGTGAGCTCAAGACTCTGACTCTTGCACTTGGAGGTGATGCGGTGACTGTCCCGATTGTTACCGTGGCTCAGGACAGTGACGGGCAGTGGTATTGGAAACTGACTGACAACAATGGAGAAAACGGAAGATGGCTGTTCGGTTCAGACGGCCGGAAGATACCCGTGGGCGGACAGGTGCCTGAGGTGTCAATAAGTGACGAAGGATTCTGGACTGTCAACGGTGAAGTAACGGATGTATTGGCGACGGATGCCTCCAATATGATTTTCTCTTCTGTCGTGACTGATGGGGAAAGAGGTGTGGCAGTATTCACCCTTGCTGACGGGACATCTTTTGAAGTAAGTCTTTTTGAGGCTCTCGGAATCGCTTTTGATGCACCGTACATAGTTCCTGTATCCTCTTGGTCTGTGCCTGTGGAAATAGGCTATACGGTCAGCGGAAGCCTTGCGGAGGATGCTTATGTTGACTTTTTCACGGCATATAATGTCGATGTGGAGATAAACAGGTATTCAAGGACGATTGCGGTAAGGCTGAAAGAGGACGCAATGGAGGGAAATACTGTGATTATGGTCACTGCGGGAGAGACCACGGTGCTCAAGCCACTGTTTTTCACGTATGGAGATGCTGTGATAAATGACCCTGAGTCAAGCTATAAGCAGGGCACTGCAATCCGTCTTCCGGGTGAGATGACAGAGTTTGACATAAGTGTCTCTCATAATATTGATTATGAGGTGAGTGTTTCGCAGGAGAGCTCTTCGTGGCTTATTGAGTCTGTGACAAAGGCAGGTATGGTGACATCCGTACATAAATTCGTTGCCGACTATTATGAGAACGGACTGGGGCTGGACAGAAAGGGGACAGTGACTTTCAGCAACAGGCATTACGGTGTCAATGTCACCATCGATGTGTGGCAGTCTCCTGTGGAACCAGTAGGGCCTGTGGTGCCTGGAATTGCTACTCCGGGGGATTTCATGTCATTTGCCAAGGCAGTCAATTCGGGCGCATCGACCAGCCGCTGGCAGAATGAGTCCGGGGAAGTGGTGCTGCTCAATGACATCGATTTGTCCGGTGTGACGGAGTGGACTCCGATAGGTTCGGCAAAGTCAACAGGAAACCCTTCATACAAGAATCCTGTGTCTCCGTTTACGGGAGTGTTCAACGGACAGGGCCATGCCATAACCGGAATCAGGTGGACATTCGATGTCTCTGATGCTTCAAATAATCTGTGGGGAATCTTCGGGGCGACATCCGGTGCACGGCTGAAGAACCTTGTGATAGGGGCGGAAGGCGACCGGATAACCCTTGTCGGAATGAATGCGGAGGATGTGATATCTGCAGGTGCGCTTGTCGCTTATGCGGACAAGACCGTAATCACTGGTGTGGAAAATAATGTCAGCATGGTCCTCGAGGGTGACGATGCGGTAAACAAACTTTTCGTCGTGGGAGGAATTGTCGGCACTTCAAATGACTCGCATATAGGAAGCAAGGAAGCTCCCTGCATAAATTATGGAGATGTCTCCACAGGACGGATAAGCAATGAGCAGGCCGGAGGAACGGGAATGCAGACGGCCGGAGTGTGCGGCTGGATAATGGCCGGCGGAACGACACTCGAATATTGTGACAATTATGGCTCGATAAGTTCTCCTACAGGACGCAGTGCCGGCATTGTGGCTTCCCTCGGAGGCACTGTCACACCTGAGGATTTCTCAACTGTAAGCTATTGCAACAATTACGGCACAGTGCAGGACGATGTTGTCGGCCAGTATGGCGGAGATAAAACAAAATACGGCTTCAAGCGCATAGGAGGCATCTTCGGCGGAACGGACGGAACCTCCAACATAATCGCCAACTGCACCAATTACGGCAATGTGTTCTCACAGCTCGGATGCCGTGCAGGAGGAATCGCAGGGCACAACAAAGGGCAGATAAAGGGATGCGTCAACAAGGGCATAATCCTCTCTGACATCACTATTGATTCTTCGATAGACCTGTCCAAGAACCCGACCCAGGCGACTGCCGGTCCCGGCTGGTGTACCGGATACACTGCCGCAGACTGCATATTCCAGTGCGCCGTCGGAGGTAAGGTCGGTGAGTGGAGCACTTGGAAGGACAATCCTGAGGGTGCGCCGGCCGCAACTGTAGAGAACACGACATGCTACAAGAACGGTGAATATATTGACTATAATGAGATTATCAGATAAAAAGTCATTCCGATGAAAAAAATATACAGGATAATTATTGTCATGGCGGCCGTTCTTGCGGTGTGCGGCTGCCTTTACGACGACTCCTATCTCGTGGGGCGCATAGACGATTTCAAGAACCGCATAGAGGCGCTTAAGAATGGCATTTCAGAGATGAATGCCAGTCTTGAAGCCTTGGGAGAACTTACAGGAGGCAATGTCATAACTTCCGTTATAGAAGACAGCGATGGCAATTATGTCATTTCGTACCTTGACGGCAGCGGCACTGAAAAAAGTGTTATAGTGGCCACGGCTTCCCAGATGCTGAATGTTCCTGTGCTCGGGGTGCAGCTTGACCCTCAGACGCAGATATATTGGTGGACCGTTACGGATTCTGAGGGGAATACGTCTTTTCTGATGATAGACGGCAAAAAAGTGCCTGTGAGCGGGAATACTCCTGAGATATCTGTAAATGAGGACGGCTTTTGGATGGTGTCCGGTGAGGTTCTGAAAGACTCAAAGGGGAATCCGATTGAGGCTAAGGACGGGGAATCGTGCATATTCCGCTCGGTGTCTGTAAATGCTGACGGTAATCTTGAGATGGTGCTCGGAAACGGCAAGACTGTTACGCTGCCTGTTCAGAATGCATTTAACCTTACTCTTTCAGCTGTCGTGAACAATACTGTCTCCGATGCATCCGTACCTGTAGTTTTCAGCTATGATGTCAGCGGAAGCAATGCAGACGGAGCTATTGTGGCTATAGCGAAGGCGGAAGGTCTTGATGCATCGATGGACAGGGAGAATAAGAGAGTGACCGTAACTTTTCCGGACGGCTTTGCAAGCGGAATGCTGATAATGGTGGGTTATGATTTGGCTGACCATACTGTAATCCGTCCGCTGTTCTTCGACAAGGCCTCGTCTGACATGATTGAGATTGCCACGGCTGAGGATATGTTGCGCTTTGCGGAGGGCGTGAATGCCCAGAACGGCATGGAACTGATGAAAGCCTGCCTTACGGGAGACATTGACATGGCATCTGTCAAGGATTGGACCCCTATAGGAAATGGCACATATACCACAGGAAATGTGATTTCAGGGGCTTCGTATAAGGGTGAATTCGACGGAAGAGGGCATTCCGTAAAGAATCTGAAAGTATCCGTATCCGTTGATGCTCCTGCCGGAACGGCGTCGGGGCTTTTCGGAATCCTCCAGGATGCCTCTGTAAAGAATCTTAAGATTGACAGGAGCTGTTCTTTCAGTTCTTCTGCCGCTGGAATGAGCGCAATGGGAGCGGTAGCGGGATATGTCTATGCATCTGTGATAGAGGATTGTACTTGTGATGCCGTGCTTGATTTCAACGGAGGCTCAGACAACGTGAGGACTTCGATAGGCGGCGTGGCTGGTGCTCTCTGCTGCATTGACGGGACTGATGCTGAGGTGAGGGGATGTATATTCGCCGGCAAGATAACCTCAGTGAACTCCTCCAATACGAAGAACGGAGGCACTGGCATATCCATCGGAGGAATCGTCGGCTTTTCCGATGCTCTCGGAACTCCGGGTAGTTTCTGCCTTGTGAGCAGCTGCACAAACAACGGAATTCTTGATGTTCAGGCCACAAGGACGGCAGGAATCATTGCTTCGATGAACAAATATTCCAAGACTGAGAATTGTGTGAACAACGGAACTGTCACCTGCACAGACGTGACAGCTTCCAACAGCCGTGTCGCTGGAATTGTGTCCGGAATGGGAACTAAAACAAGCCTGTACGGCTGCATAAACAACGGTGACGTGACTTTTGCCGTGGCAGGAGACCGGACTCATGGTTATGCGGCAGGTGTGGCCGGGCAGACGAACGAAGCCGTCTTTATAGATGCCTGCGGGAATTACGGTGCGGTAAGGTCCGACATGTTCTATGCGGCTGAGCCATTTATGGGAATAATAGTCGGCAATTTCAACAGCAAGGCCGCCACGGTGAGCAATTGCAAATTGGGCGGCTCAATAGGCCCGTATTCAGAAGCACCGACGGCAGTCACTGAGGAAAACTTCGGGCAGTATCTTTCGATGGCGTCCTCCAAAGCAGGGAAGGCCATACTTGACAACAATACTTTTGCCGGGACCCAGGCTGTACGGAAGGGAATATCCACTGCCGGGGAACTGGCACTTTTCCGTGACCTTGTGAACTCCGGTGAGCCGTATGCGCAATTCCAGGATGAGGACGGTGTCGTGAATCTTCTTGCAGATATAGACTGTTCTTCATTGGAAGGTGAATGGATGCCGATCGGCATGCCCGCATCTGTTTCCAACGGCAACACTTCGACGGGATATACGGGTGCCTCTTTCAAGGGCAGATTCAACGGCAACGGTCATGCAATCTGCAATCTGAATCTTTCTGCCAAAGTGGCTGATGCCTCTGTCTATGGCTTTTTCGGTGTGCTTGACGGCGCGTCCGTGGAAAATCTGGTGCTCGGTTCTGAAGGGGACAGGAGCGTATTCCGCGTGTCTGCCGCAGGTGTTGCAGATGCCGGCGTGCTTGCAGGGACAGCAATCAATTCCCAGATAAGAGATGTTGTCAACAATATTCCTATTGATGTCCTTGGCAATGATGTGAACAACAAGCGTTTTGCTGTCGGGACAGTAGGCTTCCTGTGTTCTTCGGAGGGAGGAGCATCTGCATCCGGGACTTCGGCCGCGACCATGGCAAGGGTAGTCAATAATGCTTCGATAACAGCCTCTGCCGGTGCATGTACTGCATCCGGTGCGACTTCGGTCATGGTCGGAGGTATTGCGGGATTTTCTACAAGTGCTTCGGCTACAATTCTTTCCGTAATGGAAGACTGCAGGAATAACGGCAGGATAGTGTCGCATGTTGGGCGTGCATCGGGAATAGTTGCCACGCCGAACCGTACTCTGATAAGATATTGCAGCAATTACGGTGACCATACCAACGATTTTGTGAACGGACGAATAGGCAACATAGCTTGTGTCATAGGCGCGAATGTGCTGCTTGACGACTGCTTCAATTATGGCAGCCTTGTCACGTCCGATGCTCAGACTACGGCAGCCGGTCTTGTGGCCCTGCTGAACAATGACAGCTGTGCCATAAGTGCAGGAGGAAACTATGGCACTGTGATATGCGCCAACAGCAAGTACCATGGCCTGCTTGTTGCCAATTTCAGCAAATTTGCTTCTGTTTCGGGATGTATGGCAGCAGGGGCGTGCGGCACTTGGTCGGCTGACGGCAATCATGTCATGCATGAGCTGACTGCCGATAATTTCATGAGCCATATCGGGACTTATGCTGCCGGAAGTCTTGCCAAGATTACTGACATTCATTCGCCTTTCGGGCCCGGTGGCGGAGAGCAGGAGAAGATTGAGCTTGCCGATGCCGCATTGCGCATATTGTGCATTGGAAACAGTTTTACCAAAGACGCTGTTGAGCATCTGCCAGGAATGATGGCTGCGGCAGGAATCGGGAATGTGGTGATTGCACATTGCTATTACGGTGGACGCACGATTCCGGAATATGCGGCAGGATGGTCTGTCATAAGTGACTATACCTTATATTATTGTGCTCCCGGGTCAGATGCATGGACAACTCCTGTGGGCAGGAAGGTCTCTCTCAAAGAGGTGGCTCAGAGCGGCAGATGGGATGTGGTCACTTTCCAGGAACATACCGGAAACAAAGCCGCGTGGATATGGGATGACAAAGAAAAAGAAGCCATAACAGCTTTGGCGGACTATGTGAACGGGACTCAGTCAGCCGCTCCGAAATTCTGGTATATCATGTCGCAGGCGTATTCCGACATGGGCAAGATAGCGGCAGGCTCCAAGCCGGAAATATCGTGGACCGATCAGAGGGGGATGTATGACGTCATTGTAGCACAAGGCCGCAAAGTCATGTCTGAGACTCCGATGGACGGTATAATCGCAACCGGAACTTATCTCCAGAATCTGCGCACCTCTTCCGTAAATGCACCGGACGGTATGGACCTTACCCGTGACGGCTATCATATGGATTACGGAATATCCCGTTATGGCGCCGCATGCCTGGTGTTCGAGTCGCTCATAACTCCGTTCTCCGGCATCGGGCTTGATGGAAATACATACCGTTACAATATTTCCAATACAGTTTCAGGCAGCTGGTCAACTCCAGTGACCGACAAAAATGTCCCGTATGCTCTCGCTGCAGCCCGCCATGCTTTGGCCAGGCCATGGGAAATCACTGACATGTCTTCTTTCGCTCCGGAAATTCCAGGCGGAGGAATAGGTGACATTGATTATGTTGAAGGAGGCAAGGAATGAACCACATATCATATTATAAGCAAATGAAATTGTTTTCATATTCATTTTTAATCTGTGCGGCCGTCCTGTCGGCATGCGCAAAAGAGGAACTGGTCCCGGATAAGGCGGACAGGCTTGGCATCAGCCATACAGGTCTCGTAATAAAGGCCTCTTGCATGGCGACAAAAACTGACATTTCTGCAGGAAAGAGTACTTGGGAAGCCGGTGATGAGGTCACTGTCATATATGATGGCAAGGCTTATCCTTATGTAGCTTCCAATGCGGGACCGGTGACAGAACTTGTAAGCGAAAACGGCATCGGGGATTATGATCCGTCAAAACCTCTTGCAGCATATTACCCTGCCACAGATGCTGAAGGCACCGTAAGATTGGCGTCGGAAAGGACTGTGGATTTTCTCGGAGAAGGGCAGGCGAATGCCGCGCATGCACCCCTTGTCGGTGTGCCTAATGCTTCCGGAGCAGAGGACGGAGTGCTTGGGATGGGATTCCGCAATATATGTTCTGTAATTGAACTTAGGATTGATGCAGGGGGGCTTGAGTCTCCTGCCAAGTCAATGACAGTCGCTCCTGTTTCAATGGACGGATACGAGGGATATCTCACTTTTACAGGAAAAGTAGATCCGAAGAACCTTGCCGTTGCAACATCAGAGACCGGAAATGAACTTGTACTCATGTTTCCGGATGGAGCGGACCTGACCCAGCCGCAGACAATCAAGTTTCCTGTGGGACGTTTTTCGTCCGATTCCGGTCTCAGGCTCACTCTCGAGACAGCGGACGGGAAACAATATGCAAGAAACATATATAAAAGTGGTGTAAAGACATATTCCGGATCTGACGAAGGCTGGTATGTCATGCATCTTGCCAAGGCGATGTATGCATTCGCACAGGTTGAGGGTATATGCTCAGCAGCTGATCTTGTGGATTTTGCAGCTGCAGTCAACAGCGGTGCTGATCTCGCGCCGTATATGGTTGACGGCGTGGTGACTTTGCTTGATGACATTGATATGTCAGGTATAGAATGGACGCCTGCCGTGATGCCGTCTGCCGCGGCCAGTCTTGCTTATAATACTTCTGCCGAGCTTCCCGGCTCATGCACGGGGATTGTTTTTGACGGAAAGGGACATTCAATCCGTAATCTTTCCATGACTGCCGACCTGCAGAAAGAACAGGTGGCTGGACTTTTCGGCTCGCTCAAAAACTCGGTTGTGCGCAACCTCAATATTGAGAATGCCGTTCTGAATGTCTCCGGTGACGGAATTGTGTCAAACAGCGCGGCATGCGGAATTGTGGCCGGGGTGAATTACGGCTCAGTCATAGACAATGTGACTGTGAACGGAAAAATCACCGGCACAGTAAAGTCAACTGCTGCAAGGAATGTTGCGATAGGCGGAATCTGCGGATTGACTCTTTCGCCCGATGCTTCTTCTCCTGCCAAGTTCACGACATGCCGGACCTCTGGAATGATGGATGTGGATATAGCGGAAAAATATTCCAATACGAATACTGCTGTTGTGGGCGGCATTGCCGGTGCGGTGTCTGGAGGCGGTGCTGAGGTCGTCACATTTGAGAACTGCACCAACTCAATGTCCATGAATGTGAAGGCTCATAGGGCAGCCGGCATAGTCGGAAATGCGTATAAGAGCGTTTTGAACGGATGTACCAATACGGCGGAAATAGTCTGCAACCATTCTGATGGCAAGGCAGCCGGAAGTGTGTCAGGTGTAAGGATGGGAGGAATCATGGCTTACAGCAGCAACCAGAAAGGAGACGGCAGCCTGCTGCGTAATTGCCTTAATACCGGACTTGTAGCCACTGTTGAGGCGGAGAGCGCTGCCGGAGGAGTTTGCGGACTCATAAAATGCATGACTCTGGACGGATGCAAAAACTCGGGGGATGTGATATGTCCTCCGGGCAAGAGGGGACTTCTTGTGGGCACTGTGTCGTCTTCGACTAATCCTTCCGTGTTTTCTGCCTGTGGAGTGAAAGGCTCAGTCGCTTCACAAATGGGACTCGGTGATGCTCTTGCTGCTACTGCAGAGAACTATCTCAGCCTGGCCGTAAATTTTGCGGACGGAGTTTCTGCGGAGACATATAATGCGGAAAATGTGGTCTTTCTTGAGAGCGACCCTGTCTATGGCAAAGGAATCTCCACTGCAGATGACCTGCTTGCATTTGCGGCTGCGGTCAACTCTGGCGATGCTGAAGCTCTTGCGGAATTCTATGACGGTGATTTTACTGTGAACCTGCTTGCCGACTTAGACTGCTCTTCTATAACGGAATGGGTGCCGGCCGGAAATGCAACTCATCCTTTCTGCGGACATTTCAATGGCGACGGACATAAGATAAAGAATCTTGCGATGTCTTTCAGAGGTTCCGGCAATGTCTATGGCTTTTTCGGAAATATCGGCCCGGGTGCGGTAATCGAGAATTTCGTGCTTGATGAAAGCTGTTCAATGACCGTTTCACCATCCGTGCCGATAAATTGCGGGACTGTGGCGGGAGTTGTTTCCGATGCCGTAATACGTGACATTGAAAGCCATGCTCCGATTGTTTTCAAGGAATCCTCAATAACAGCCTCTTCTGTGCGTTCGGCTATAGGAATGATAGGAAGCGTGACTTCTGCTGAGAATTCACCTGTCATTGAAAATCTTGTCAATTTCGGCAATGTAAGTGTCGTGGAGAATGCGAATACGGAGTCCGGAGGCAATTGTGTGCATGTGGCCGGTGTCGTGGCCTATGCGAACGGCAAGGCAGGCAATCCTGTCCTCGTGAGGAATTGTGCCAACCATGGTGACTTGAATACAACTGTGGCGCGTGTATCCGGGATTCTTGCAGGTCCTAATGCCTGGTGCTCCGTAAGCGGATGCGTCAACAGGGGAAACGTATTCAACAGACATAAGAAAACAGGCGCCGGCAGGCTCGGCAATATATGCTGCAATCTTGGGAACGGCGTTGAACTCACGGGATGCATCAATTACGGCGACATTGTCTCGGCTTCGGCCGACCGTTGCGGAGGCATTTGCGGTAATGTCGGAAATGCCACGGCCGTGCTGTCGGGATGTGAGAATTACGGCCGTGTCATAAGCGATGAAAAGACGTACAGGGGAACCATCTGCGGATATTTTGCCCAGAACATAAAGGTGAGCTCGTGCATAGCTCAGGGCGATGTAGGTTCCTACAATGGTGGCGCATATCAGATGGAAGGCGTCAATTCCGATAATTATTTCGGTTATGTCGGTGCCGTAAAGTCGGGATGTGAGCATGTG
>CAMWUW010000075.1 GCA_947177525.1 uncultured Bacteroidales bacterium
CAGCCGGACCGTGCATACTGCCGCAAAAAGCAATAGACAATGCAATTGAAGCACTGAAAGACTTCAAAGGTACAGGTATTCCGGTTATTTCCATATCGCACAGGACGAAGGAATGGGAATCCGTAATGGAGGAATGCCGCTCGCTTTGGAAAGAACTTCTCAATGTCCCGGACACGCATGAGGTCGTCTTCTTCGGAGGCGGTGCAAGCATGGGATTCCTTTATGCGGCAATGAATTTCCTCGAAAACAAGGCTGGATATCTTGAGACCGGAGTATGGGCGAAGAAAGCCCTAAAGGAAGCCAAGGGGCTTGGAAACGCGTATGCAGTAGCCTCATCTGCCGACACCACATACAATTATATTCCGAAGGGATATGAAATTCCTTCCGACCTTGACTATTTCCATATCACGACAAACAACACGATTTACGGCACGGAAATACACGAAGACATGGACTGCCCCGTACCTCTGATTGCAGACATGTCCTCAGATATAATGAGCCGTCCTGTGGATGTCAGCAAATACGCACTGATTTATGGCGGTGCACAGAAAAATGTCGGGCCGGCAGGAGTGACTTTCGCCATTGTGCGCAAGGACGCACTCGGAAAAGTAAGCCGGTACATACCTACAATGCTTGATTACCGTACCCTTATTGACGGTGCCTCAATGTTCAACACGCCGCCTGTATTCGCAATATTTATAATGAACGAGACTCTCAAATGGCTGAAAGAGATCGGAGGAGTCGAAGCGATACAGAAAATCAACAGGCAGAAGGCCGAGCTTCTTTACGGGGAAATCGACAGGAACTCCATGTTCCGCGGTACTGCAGCCGTAGAGGACCGTTCAATAATGAATGTATGCTTTGTGATGGCAGAGGGACATGAAGCCCTGCAGGATGAGTTCATGGCGTTTGCAAAAGAACGCGGAATGACAGGCATAAAGGGCCACAGGTCCGTCGGAGGTTTCCGTGCGTCAATCTACAACGCCTGCCCTCTGGAAAGCGTGCAGGCTCTTGTTGACTGCATGCGGGAATTCGAGGAAATGAAAAAATAACTGCACCTATTTTATTGGCTAACTCAATTTTTATGGCATGAAAATACTTGTCGCAACAGAAAAGCCGTTTGCAGCAGCGGCGGTAAACGGAATAAAGGAAATTGCAGCCGGCGCCGGACATGAAGTCGTCCTGCTGGAAAAATATTCGGACAAGGGAGAGCTTCTATCTGCAGTGGCTGACGCCGATGCGCTTATCGTGCGCTCGGATAAGGTCACGGCCGAGGTAGTGGCCGCCGCTCCTTCTCTGAAGATTGTAGTCAGGGCCGGAGCAGGATATGACAACATTGATCTGCAGGCCTGCACAGAAAGGGGCATAGTTGCAATGAATACACCGGGACAGAATGCCAATGCCGTGGCAGAGCTGGCAATTGCAATGATGATATTCATGTCAAGAAACCAGTTCAATCCAGGTACCGGAGGAGAAATCAGCGGCAGAAAACTTGGAATCCAGGCCTATGGGAACGTCGGGAGGCTCGTTGCCGAAAAGGCAATGGCACTCGGAATGTCAGTAATGGCATTCGATCCTTTTGTCCCTGAAGACAAGATGCGTTCTGAAGGAGTCACACCGGCATGTTCACTGGAACAGATGTACTCGGAATGCGACTTTATATCCCTGCATATTCCGGCAACTCCACAGACTGTCGGTTCAATAGGCTATGACCTGATGTCAAGAATGCCTAAGGGAGCTTGTCTGCTCAACACTGCCCGCAAGGAAGTCATAAATGAGGCTGAATTGGTAAAGATTCTCAGCGACAGGCCTGACCTGAAATATGTTGCGGACGTAGCTCCTGCATGCTATGTGGAACTGGAGGAGAAATTCGGAAGGCAGGTATTCGCGACTCCGAAGAAGATGGGAGCGGAGACGGCAGAGGCAAACATAAATGCGGGCCTGGCAGCAGCAAGGCAGATTGCAGCTTATTTCTCCGATGGCTGTACACGTTTCCAGCTCAACAAATGATTCCCTTAAGAAAATGAATTTCCACATAAAGACTATAACATGGTAAGAGTTAAACCTTTTGCGGCGGTGCGTCCGCCAAAACAATATGCCGAAGAAGTGGCAGCAAGGCCTTATGACGTGCTCAATTCGGCAGAAGCCAAGGCAGAAGCGGGAGAAAAGTCACTCCTGCACATTACAAAGCCGGAAATTGATTTCAACCCTATCATAGACGAACACAGCGAACCTGCATACCAAAAGGCAGTGGAGAACTTCAGGACATGGCAGGAAAAGGGATGGCTTGTGCAGGACAGCAAGCCATGCTATTATGTCTATGCCCAGACAATGGAGGGAAGAACACAGTACGGTCTTGTCGTCTGCGCCCATACTGATGATTATGCAGAAGGCAAAATCAAGAAACATGAGCTTACACGCAAGGACAAGGAAGACGACAGGATGATCCATGTACGCATACAGGATGCCAATATTGAACCTGTGTTTTTCTCTTATCCGGACAATGCCGAGATAGATGCCATTGTTGCAAAATACGTCGGAGGCGAGGCTGAATATGATTTTGTGGCAGAAGACGGATTCGGACATCATTTCTGGGTGATTGACAACCAGGAGGACATTGACAGGATAACCGGCATTTTTGCAGAAATACCGGCATTCTATGTGGCTGACGGCCACCACCGCACAGCAGCTGCCGCAAGAGTAGGGGCAGAAAAACGCATGAACAATCCGGAGCATACCGGAAGCGAGGAATACAACTGGTTCATGACTGTGGTCTTCCCGGACAGCCAGCTGAAAATAATTGATTACAACCGCGTGGTGAAGGATCTGAACGGCCTTGCCCCGGAACAGCTCATTGAGGCTCTCAAAGAGGATTTCGATGTAGAGGAGAAGGGCACATCCGAACCTTACAGACCTTCCAGGCTTCACGAATTTTCAATGTACCTTGACGGGAAATGGTATTCGCTCACAGCAAAGGAGGGACGCTACGATGACAACGACCCTATAGGAGTGCTTGACGTCACTATACTTTCCGGTCTGGTGCTTGACAAGCTGCTCGGAATAAAAGACCTGCGCACAGACAAGAGAATCGATTTCGTCGGAGGAATACGCGGACTTGGTGAATTGTCACGCAGAGTGGACAGCGGCGAGATGGCCGTTGCATTTGCCCTGTATCCGGTTTCAATGAAACAGCTTGTGGACATTGCTGACTCCGGCAACATCATGCCTCCTAAAACGACATGGTTCGAGCCGAAGCTGCGCAGCGGCCTTGCTATCCATAAATTGTCATAGGAGAATGCGTGTGACGCCCAATCTCTTGTAAATCAACTACATCCTGAAAATCGCTGCCCCGAAAATGGGGCAGCGATTTTCAGGATATGGCTCAGAATCAGCGACTTGCCTTTATGGCGCACACAGCGCAACATCTTGTCATCTTTGATGCATCTGCGCCTGCTGAAACTATGGTCAGGAGATTGTTCCGCCTGCAATGTCAAGGAGTTCTGCCGTGATTTCCTGCTGGCGTCCTTTGTTATATGCAAGGGTAAGTTCATCAATGAGTTCCTTGGCATTGTCTGAGGCAACCTGCATGGCAACTGTCCTTGCAGCATGCTCGGCGGCATTCGCGTCCAGCATTACCGTATATATCTTAAGCACAAGTACCTTCGGAAGAAGAGCTTTCACAAGAGTAATAGGATCAGGCTCAAGAATGTAATCTGCAGCTTCAGCACCTTCGTCATATTCATGCAGGGCAAGGGGAAGATAGTTCTCTCTCACGGAAGGCTGCGAAGAGGTTGATGCCAGATGATTATAAATCAGCAGAATATGAGAGACCTCACCTGCAGAGAAACTGTCCACAAGATCCGATGCCAAGTCTTCTGCCGCATCATACGACGGTCTGTCAGCAGCCCCCTGCAAATCCGCCTTTAGGTCAAATCCGGCCTTCTTTGCTGTCTCTGCAACCTTGCGTCCGACAGCATACACATCTATATCATCATAGGAATATCCCCTGGACTCAAGTTCCGCAACGGTCTTCAGAAACAATTTTGACACATTCGCATTGAAGACGCCGCAAAGTGATGAATTCGAAGAAAAAGCCACAATTGCCACACGTCTGACCTCTGACTTGGAAGGCAAGGCATCATGCGAGACGTCCTGAAGCACCAGCGGATGGCTGTGATGCCCATGTCCTCCGAAGCCAAGCTCGCTGTGAAGGGCTTTCCTCAGGTCGTCATCCTGAAGCATTCCTGCCAATATGCGGTGAAGCTTAAGTTCGTATGGCAATTTCCCGCCTATGGCCGCCTGAGCCTTATGCAGCTTGGCAGAAGCCACCATTTTCATGGCAGAAGTCATCTTCATGGTATTGCGTACCGAAGATATCCTGGTCTTTATCTCTTTCAACGATGCCATACTATAACATTCCGGACACTATTGACGCGGCCTCTTTTTCTATGATTTCAAATATTTCCTTGTCGACACGTCCCTCTGACAGAGGTGCAAGTACATCCTCTTCATGGAATGCCCTCATCTTGCTGAGAAATGCCACGGAAAAATCATCTGTAAGCTCAAGAGGGAGATCCTTCAGAAGTCCCTTGGTACCGCAATACAGGATTGCCACCTGCTCCCCTGCAGGCATAGGAGAATACTGTGACTGGATAAGCAGCCGGTTATTCTTACGTCCCTTGTCTATAGCCATTGCGGTAATCGGGTCAAGGTCGCTGCTGAACTTTGAGAAAGACTCAAGCTCGCGATACTGTGCCTGGTCTATCTTCAGGGTTCCGGCAACCTTTTTCATACTTTTTATCTGAGCACTTCCTCCTACGCGGGACACTGATATTCCGACATTCACAGCAGGTCTGAATCCCTGGTTGAACAAATCAGCCTCAAGAAAAATCTGCCCGTCCGTTATGGAGATGACATTGGTCGGAATATAGGCCGAGACATCACCTGCCTGTGTCTCGATTATAGGAAGTGCCGTAAGCGAGCCTCCGGCCTTCACTTTACCGGCGAGGGATTCAGGAAGGTCATTCATCTTTTCCGCAACCTCCTGCTGGGAAATAATCTTTGCAGCTCTCTCAAGCAATCTTGAATGCAGATAGAAAATATCTCCCGGATAAGCCTCGCGGCCAGAAGGACGGCGAAGTACCAAAGAAACCTCACGATATGCCACGGCCTGTTTTGACAGGTCATCATAAACGACAAGGGCATGCCTTCCGGTGTCACGGAAATACTCGCCTATTGCAGCACCTGCAAATGGGGCATAATATTGAAGGGCAGCAGGATCGGCTGCAGTAGCCGCCACCACTACGGTATATTCCATGGCTCCCTTCTCCTTCAGAGTATTGACAATATTGGCCACCGTCGAGCCTTTCTGTCCTATTGCCACATATATGCAATAAACAGGCTTGCCGGCAAGATACGCCTCACGCTGATTCAGAATGGCGTCAATGGCAATCGAAGTCTTTCCGGTCTGCCTGTCACCGATTATAAGCTCACGCTGCCCGCGGCCTATCGGAATCATGGCATCAATTGCCTTGATTCCTGTCTGCAGGGGTTCCGTGACCGGCTGACGGAAAATCACCCCGGGAGCTTTTCTTTCAAGAGGCATGCGGAAAAGTTCACCGCCGATGCGTCCTTTCCCGTCCATAGGCTCTCCAAGAGGGTTGACAACTCTTCCGACAATTTCATCTCCCACATCCACTGAAGCAATCCTGCCAGTCCTCTTTACGGTCATGCCTTCCTTGACCTTTTCCGTAGAGCCCAACAGGACAGCACCCACATTGTCTTCTTCCAGATTCATGACAACAGCCTTCATGCCGTCTCCAAGCTCAAGAAGCTCACCGGCACCGGCATTCATAAGACCATATATCCTTATCACTCCGTCGCTCACCTGAAGAACAGTTCCGACTTCTTCAAAGTGAAGGTCTGTGTCCATTTTCCTCAGCTGTGCAAGGAGTATGTCTGAAATTTCACTTGGGCGTATCTGATCTGACATAATAAGACGCTGTTTAAATTTATCTACAAAATTTTACTTGCTGAAGCCGACATTCTGCCATGCAGAAGCTGCACATTATATTGCGGCAAGGCAAATCCCGTCTGTATCCTGACTTAATTCAGAACAACCGGGGCCAATTACAGGAACCTGTCCGGCATCATACAATACGGTTCCCATCATCCAAAAGTTCATGCCTTATGGCACGCAGACGTCCGGCCGCGCTTGCATCAAGCCTGCAGCCGTCCATCTCAAGTACAAATCCCCCGATTATCGAAGGATCCGTTTTCATTTCCATATCCACACGGGCACCGGTTCTTCCGCTTATAAGGGCCGTCATTTTCTCTTTAAGCCCTTCATCCGGCACAGCAGTCACAAGAGTTCCTGCCTTCACATTGTTCTCATTCCGGTACTGTTGCATGAATGACAGGAAAATCCGAAGCATAAGATTCATTCTCCTGTGCGAGTGCACCAGCATTACAAATCTTGCAAGGCCGTCTTCAAGAGGTTCTCCGACAGCTGACTCCATAAGCGAAATCTTCTTGTCAGGAGAAAGTTCCCTGTGCCGGAGCACGGCATCTTTCAGCGACGGCATGCCGGAAGCAATGGAGACAAGTTTCCTTATCTGTCCATAAACCTTGTCTGCATCTCCCGTCTCAGTGGAATATTTAAGAAGGGCGCGGGCATATCTTGCCGCCACTATACCGGAATCCATAGCCTGGCCAATTTAAGAATGAAGCTTTGAAGCTTCGTCAAACATCTTTCCGGCAAAGTCCTCCTGTTCTTTCTCCGAAGCCAGTTCCTTTCTCAGGACCTCTTCAGCAACAGCCAAAGAAATCCTTACGACTTCTCTCCTGACATCCCTCAGGGCAGCCTCCTTCTCTTCACGTATCCGGGCCTTGGCTTCTGCCATAATCTTCATGGCTTCCTCCGCGGCCTGCTGCTGCGCGGCGGCTATGAGCCTGTCCCGCTCAGCAGCGGCATCCTGAAGGATGCGCGCCTGCTCCGCACGCGCCCGCTCCGCCATCTGTTCCTGCTCACGGGCGAGTCCGGCCAGTGACTCTTCAGCCTTCCTTGCAGCCTTCAGGGCATCATCAATCCTCTTTGTCCGCCTCTCGACAGTTCCAGTAATGACAGGAAATCCGAATTTGGCAAGGATAAAGAAAACTATGGCAAATATAACGGTCATCCAAAACAGAAGACCGCCGTCAGGCGACATCAGGTTCATCAGGCTACTTTACGACTATTGCCAGCAGACAGGCAATGATTGCAAAAAGACAGGCACCTTCCACAAGGGCACCGATGATAAGCATGCTTGTATGAATCTTTCCGGCAGACTCCGGCTGACGTGCAATGGCCTCCATTGCGGACTGGCCGATTTTGCCAATTCCGTATGCTGCTGCAATCGCTGCTATGGCCGCTCCTACCGCTCCTGCGACCTTACCCCAAATGGCCGTAGCTGCGGCCTGCAATAAAACTGTAGATAAAAACATGACTTTATAAATTTTAGTTTTGTTTAATTATATTATTCTTCACCGTGTGCATCAGCCTCCTGCCTGGACAGTCCTATAAAGACAGCCGAAAGCATCGTAAAAACATAGGCCTGGATAAACGCAACAAGCAATTCAAGGCAATTCATGAAAACTCCGAACAGTACCGTAAAGAATGTCATGGCCCCATTTATGACAAGGCCGAGCTGGACTGTCACAAAGATGACAGATACAAGGCCGAGAATCATGGCATGTCCGGCCAGAATATTTGCAAACAGCCTCACCATCAACGAAAAAGGTTTCGCGAACAATCCAAACAACTCTATAATCTGCATTATAGGAAGCGGAAATTTCAGGAAAAGCGGAACATCAGGCCACAATATTTCTTTCCAGTAATGTTTGTTTCCGAAAACATTTACAGCTATGAATGTGCATGCAGCAAGTACAAATGTGACGGCAATATTTCCCGTAACGTTAGCACCTCCGGGAAAGAACGGGACAATTCCCAGGAGATTATTCAGAAAAATGAAGAAGAAGACCGTAAGAAGATAAGGCGAATATCTCTTGTAGTCCGTTCCTATATTCTCTTTCACAAGGGAATCATTCACCATCATTATCAGCGGTTCAAAAGCAGCCGCAATACCCGAAGGAACATCATCTGTCCCGTCATGCCTTCTGTACCACCGTGCACATGAAAGCACAAGAACTATGAGCAGGAGGCCGCTCAGCATGAGAGAAAAGACATTCTTTGTAATTGAGATGTCAAAGGGACGTTCAAGACTTCCGTCAGGCTGCCGCATCACGATTTTCCCTTCATATTCTCCTTCTTCTGCAATGAAAAATCCCTCATATTCATGTCCATGGGCTATTTTTGATGACATGAATACCTTCCAGCCGTCCGTCCCCTTCACTATGCATGGAAGCGGAATTGCTATATGCCTGCCGCCCCAGTCTGCGATATGCCATCCGTAAGAGTCACCGATGTGCGAAAAAAGGATATGCGCCACATCCGGCTCATTTTCCTGAGGCTCAGAGACTCCGGCACCGGCAGATGCAAACGCCATGGCAGCCGTCATCAACAGTGCCGTTATAAATGATATGAATCTGAGGCTTTTCATAACTCTGCACAGACAGTCACCCTGTCTTCATTTATTTCAACAAAACCGGAAGACAGGACGATCTTTCCGTCAATGCCTCCGCTGACATAAGTCACCGCTCCCGCGTCCAATGACGAAATCAGGGGAGCATGTCCACGCAGCACCATAAAGCGTCCCTTTGCACCCGGCAGTGAAACTTTGCTCACCCAGGTTTCCAGGACCGTCCTTTCAGGGGTCAGAATTTCCAAAAATATGTTATCTGCACTTTTCACGCTCAGGCATTCATTGAAGCTATCATTTCCTCTCCCTTGCGTATGGCCTCCTCTATCGTGCCGACATTAAGGAAAGCCTGCTCTGGTATATCATCAACCTCACCGTCAAGAATCATCTTAAATCCGCGCACAGTATCCTCAATGGACACCATCACTCCCGGGACACCGGTAAACTGTTCTGCAACGGCAAAAGGCTGTGACAAGAACCGCTGTACCTTCCGTGCACGGTTCACTGTAAGCCTGTCCTCGTCCGACAGTTCATCCATTCCGAGAATCGATATGATATCCTGAAGTTCCTTGTTTCTCTGCAGAATCTGCTTGACTCGCTGAGCTGTATAATAGTGGTCCTCACCAACAACGTTCGGATCGAGGATGCGGGATGTTGACTCAAGAGGGTCCACGGCCGGGTATATGCCAAGCTCGGCAATTTTGCGGCTCAGGACTGTAGTTGCATCAAGATGGCTGAATGTCGTTGCCGGAGCCGGATCCGTCAGGTCATCGGCAGGCACATAAACGGCCTGCACAGAGGTTATGGAACCGTCTTTTGTGGAAGTAATTCTCTCCTGCATCTGTCCCATCTCCGTAGCCAGGGTCGGCTGGTATCCAACTGCAGACGGCATTCGCCCCAAAAGAGCAGAGACCTCAGAACCGGCCTGGGTAAAACGGAAAATATTATCTATGAAAAACAGGATATCCTTCGGACCGTCAGCTTCCTTGCTGTCACGGAACGACTCGGCAAGAGTCAGCCCAGACAGGGCTACGGAAGAACGTGCGCCAGGAGGTTCATTCATCTGGCCGAAAACCATGGCAACCTGCGACTGTCCGATCTGTCCATAGTCAATTTTAGACAGGTCCCAATGGCCTTCTTCCATGCTGCGGAGAAATTCATCTCCATATTTTATGACACCGGACTCGATCATTTCCCTGAGCAGGTCGTTGCCTTCACGTGTACGCTCTCCCACTCCTGCAAACACCGAGAATCCGTTATGTTTTTTTGCAATGTTGTTTATAAGTTCTTTTATCAGGACAGTTTTACCGACACCGGCTCCTCCGAAGAGTCCGATTTTTCCTCCTTTCAGATATGGTTCAAGAAGATCTATTACTTTTATTCCTGTGAAAAGAACCTCCCTCGAAGTGGCGAGGTCCTCAAATTTCGGAGGTTCACGGTGAATCGGCAATGCTCCTGCCATGTCCAGAGGCTTCATGCCGTCTACGGCATCACCTGTGACATTCATCACTCTGCCTCGTATCTGTGCACCAGAAGGCATCATTATAGGAGCTCCTGAGGCCACAGCCTCCATGCCGCGGCATAGTCCGTCAGTTGAATCCATTGCAACTGTCCTGACCGTATCTTCTCCTATATGCTGCTGAACTTCCAAGATGAGAGTTCTTCCGTTTCCGCGATTGACGGAAAGGGCCTCATGGATAGAGGGCATCTGTTCTTGTGCGCCTTCCGGCAAATCAAAATGTACATCGACAACGGGGCCGATTATCTGAGATATATGTCCTGTAATTCCCATTTCGCGAAGATAATAAAAAACTCAGCACCAGCAAAAAATATACATCCTCAAGGAGCAAAGTTCCATAAGCAAACAAGGAGCATCCTTTCGGACACTCCTTGTTTTTAACAGCGGGGAGATAAAATCTAATGGTTCTTTTTGCATGAATTGTCAATAAGTCTGTCAAGGGAGAACTGCCCTGGACCGCTTGCATACATGACAATCAATACTGTCATATATACGAAAGCCAATTCGCCGCCAAGTTCAAAGCTTGCACGATGAACACCGAAAAATGCAACAGCCATCGCAAGAATCAGAGGAATGGTGAAAATTCGGAAAAGACAGCCGGTAATGAAAAATATCGAGCAGAAAAATTCTGCAAAGATGGTAAGCATCAGGGTTGCCTCGCTTCCTATTCCAATCGGATCCGGATAATCTACGACGAGATAGGAATAGTCAAGCATTTTCGTCAAGCCATGATAAAGCAAAAGACTGCCGAAAAGTACTCGGAAGGCCAACAGGAACGCTGAAAAAATACGTTCGTTGGCATAACGCGGAAATAAGAATTTGCTCATAACTGTTCGTTTTATTTGTTTTTAATCCACACGCGTCTTTTCTTCGGATGTCCGTCAATGTCCAATCCGGAAGGGGTGATACCGGCTCCAATCCTGGGGGGGGGTGACGTTCTGAGGTGGCATTCCGGAGTGGCGCTTTGGGGGCGTCTCTGGGTGGCATTCCGAGTGCGTTTCCGGGTGGCGTCTCTGGGCGGCATTTCTGGGCGGCGTTTCTGGGTCCATGCCAGCAGTCAATCTGCGCATCACTCCGGTTGCACCTCGGGAACATCTTCTCCCCCCTGGCAAAGAAAAGACTTGGCGAACAATATTTCAAATATAATTCCAAACTGCCCCTCACCAGCAGATTCCCAATACAGAGTTTTATCGCAGACTATCAAAGCACATTAAAATTCCAGGGTGTGCGTTGTTATCATTTGACAGTATAACGCGCACAGAACAAATTTAGAAAGCATTGACAATCAACATATTGCAATTGCGAGGTGTGCGCGTTGATACCATTTTACAGTACAACGAGCACAGACGCAGTTCGGAAATCATTGTCAATCAGCATATTGAAATTGCTGAGTGTGCGCGTTGCAACCATTTGACAGTACAACGCGCACAGGACGGAGTCAGAAAGCATTGGCAACCAACATGTTGCAATTGACAAGTGTGCGCGTTGTTATCAAAGGCAGGCAACGCGCACAGACGTAGTTCGGAAAGCATTGACAATCAACATATTGAGATTCCATGGCGTGCGCGTTGTAACCATCCGCCAGCACAACGCGCACAGACAGAATTCAGAAATCATTGACAATCAACATGTTGCAATTGACAAGTGTGCGCGTTGTTATCATAAGGCAGGCAACGCGCACAGACGCAGACGAGGAAGCAGACGGGAAGGAAGATGAGGCCAGAAGCAGCGAGGAGGGCCGCGAAAGGGGGAAAGCGGAAAGCGGAAAAGAGGAAGGAAGGAAAGCACGAAAGATGAATGAATGACGGGGGAAGACTGAGGGTGCGCAGGGGGGGGAAGCGAACGGCACAAGGGGAACAGCAAGAAGGGACGGCTGCACGGAAGGACGGGCACGGAGGAAGACGGGCCAAGGAAGACGGGCCAAGGAAGGCGCAAAAAGGGAGACGCACAAAAAAAGCCGCCCCGTCCGATAAAAGGACAGGGCGACCATAAGGAAAAAGCGGCAGCTACCTACTCTCCCACCCGCAAGGGGCAGTACCATCGGCGATGG
>CAMWUW010000076.1 GCA_947177525.1 uncultured Bacteroidales bacterium
CTGCAGTACTCCGCCCGCCCCCCTCAGCTAAACATTTAAATGCTGACCCACCCTTTTGCCGGTGCCCCGTGACCCGTAATGGAACTGTAAGAGATTTCGGGATCGCATTGGGCAGGACAGACATGGCCTGCATGAAGTGCAATAAGAAAACATCTGAGGGTGAAAAATATCTTCTTGGAAATCAGAAATTCATAGGCAATGTTTCACATAGCTGCAAACAAAAAAAAGAAGAGCGGCTGAGATTCCTGGCCGCCCTTCTATGATATTTTCGGATGCTTATTCAAAGCCTTCCGTGTAATGTCTATTTAGGCAATCTTTGGATTTGGACCCCACTGGTTTTCACCTGCCTGGCTGTCCTGGCAGAAAAGCACAATAAGCCATATTCCTCCTACAAGCGGAATAAGCGATACAAGGAGGAACCAGCCGCTCTTGCCTATATCGTGGAGACGGCGCACACATACAGCAAGGCTCGGGATGAGCACTGCCAATGAGTAAAGTCCCTGGATGACAGCACCTACTTTAGGGATTAATGCCGAGATGATTCCAAGTACAACACATACGATAAAGTTGGCAAGGATAAACATCCAATACTCTCTTCTGCGTGCTCTTCCGCTGAAATCAGTGTACTGCTTGAGCACTTTTACATACCATTCTTTAAGTTCCATAATGTTAATATTTATTTGTTAAACAATAAGGTCGCCATAAAACTTCAATAGCCGAATAATTATATCCGAAGCGTGAAAAAGCGTACAAAAATATTAATATCATGAAAAAACTCCAAATATTTGGACAATATATTATCCACAAAAAACAGCATAGAAGACATATCTCCGGCTTTATGGATGTTGTCGGTTTATATTGGATTTTTTCAAGTGCGTTGTCCTTTTGCTTTCTATTGTATACCTTTGTGAACTTGCCTGCTATCTGTATTTTTAGTTTGCGCAGACGCAAAAGATGTCAGGCAAATGATTTATAGATGTATTAAGACAATAATATGGAAAAGGTCCTGGAATTTCTCCGTGAACTGGAGCAGAACAACAACAAGGCATGGTTTGACAGCCACAAAAAGCAGTATCAGGAAGCGAAAGCTGACTTTAATTCTCTTGTGGTGAGGTTGATAGAGGGGGTGTCGGCATTTGACCCCACAATAAGGGGGCTGGGAGTGAATGACTGTACCTACCGCATAAATAAGGACATGAGGTTCTCAAAGGACAAACTGCCGTACAAGACGCATTTCGGGGCTTTTATTGCCAGGGGAGGCAAGAAATCAGGATACAGCGGATATTATTTTCATATCGGGACCGGTTCCGGAGATTCCTATCCATGCAATCATCTGCTTGCGTCCGGCAATTATTTTACAGAGCCGAAGGTTCTGAAGATTCTCCGTGAGGACATTGAGCTTGGAGGAGGGGATTTCGATGACATTGTCAGAAACAAGGTTGACGGGAGGATGCTTCTTGACAGCAGTCCGGCCCTGAAAAAAGTACCGGCCGGCTTCCCGCAGGATTCACCGTATGCGGAATATCTGAAACTGAAGAATTTCTGTCTGTCATATTGTTTTGATGACACTCTGCTTCTTGCTCCCGACATGCCGGAGACTGTCCTGGAAATCTTCAGAAGCACCAGACCTTTCATTGACTATATAAACCGTGCAGTCGAGTTCAGCAGGGAAGAAAGCGGAAGCGGCCTGTTGGAATTTTAGATGGAGTTTTCAGGGGGCTCTTGAGGGCTTTGATTAGGCTTTAAATTGGTTTTGAAGCGGTGTTTTTCGTGTTGCCCTCAGAAGTCTCACTATAGTTCATTGTTGCTTTATCCCACACACCGCTCCAGGTCTCCTCTCTGATAGTGACACCTGGAACGCCTTGTGGTTGTAACATATTGATTGATAGTTTGTTTCGAAATTTAATCGTTCCGAGGCTCCTCTTGGCACCTGTATCCATTGTGGCTATATTGGGCCGCCGACATAATCTATACGTTCGCGCCCGGTAAAAAAACAAACAAGTTTGATGCTCTGAACTCAGATTTTTAACTATATTTGCACCATGATTTGACAAGACAGACATATTAAATATTAATGCAACAATCTCACCGCCCGGAAGGGCACTTATGGGATTGTTGTATTTTTTTGTATAGCTCTTTGACATAACATATTCCCTTCCGCAAAAAGGTGCAACATTCCGATTAAGATGGTGATAATGTTTTTATTAAATCACTTAATCAATTTTATTATGTCTAAATTTTATTGTGAGCCGGTATTGTCATGTGCTGCAGACGGGACAATCAGAAGGCTGGATGCAGAGACAATGCAGACCCTTGTTGCAGAATGCCGTAAAGACAGCGAATCTGTCAAGGATGTATGGCTAAAGGCAAAAAGAATGATATCCATTGCCGGGATATGCCGGGCGCACGGATATGTGGCAACTGCTCTCGGACTGTATCGTGAGGCATTAGGAATAATTAAGGAAGATGCCTGCCAAACATGGTCCCATAAAAATAAGGAACTCATGTACATCGCAGCCCGTGGCATTGATTCCATCATGCCTGCCAGCCCGTCAGCTTATGATATGGCAGTGTGCTTTTATATGGAATTATACGATGATTATCTGTGTCATAAACTTAATATCGACAATGAGATCCTGTATATGAGCATAAAGAGGTTCAAACAGAAACACAACATAAAAATATAGCCTTACCAGTCTGAGCTGGCCACAAAAAAGCCCTTAAACGTGGCCGGGGATGGGTGTAAAATGATGTCGGCCACGTATTGGGCCTTATACGTGGCCGACACATGCTCGACATCCCCACCCACACATTTGCCGAGACGGCAGGAATAAGGAAATGACACTGAAATTTACTAACTTTGGCCCGCAGACCAGGAGCGGAAAAGCAATCCGAAGCCGTGCTCTGCAATAAGGGAGTTAGACCGCATCATAAATTATGAATACAAAAGAAACCATTGACATTGCCTCATGGCCACGCAAAGAACATTACGAATTTTTCGGCAACCTTCCGGATCCGTTCTTTGGACTCACCGCAAAAGTTGACTTCACCCGGTGCTGGAATCAGGCCAAGGCAGACAATGCATCATTTTTCCTCTACTCATTGCACCATATCCTGAAAGCCCTCAATGCAGTTCCGGAACTGAGATGCCGCATTGAAGACGGGCAGGTCGTCATGTACGCCAGTGTCAGTGCAAGTCCGACAATAGCTCGTGAAGACGGAACTTTCGGTTTCGCATACTTCGACTACCATGAGGACCGCAATCTTTTTGTGGCTGAGGCTGCGAAAGAAATTGAACGTGTGAAATCATGCTCCGGACTTGCCACAAACGGCAATGAACAGCGTACCGACCTTATATATTTCACCTCGATTCCTTGGATTGATTTTACGGGCATAAGGCATGCCGGAGGCTATAGTCCCGGAGATTCCATACCACAGGTGGCGGTCGGAAAGCTCACGGACAATGACGGGCGCAAAATGATGACAGTTGCAATCGAAGCAAACCACGGTCTTGCAGACGCACGCCACATCGGACAATTTTTCAGCATTCTGCAGGACTCCATATAAGCCGGCTGACTTATGCTGGCTTTGAATCAATTATATGAACAAGACCATGACAAACAAAGAAAAAATGCTGGCGGGACTGGAGTATTTCGCTGCCGATGAAGAACTTATAAAGGAATTGAATGAGACCAAGGAGATTGTGCATGACTATAACATGCTTCGTCCTTGTGATGCTGATGGCAAACTGAAGATACTCAAGGGATTGCTTGGGAATATTGCCGATGACGAAATCATCATAAACCAGCCTTTCTATTGCGATTATGGCAAACAGATTTCCGTAGGGAAGCGTTTCTTTGCCAACTTCTCGTTTACAGTGCTTGACGAAGCTCCCGTGACAATAGGAGACGACTGCTTCATAGGCCCGAACGTGAGCATCTACACTGCCTGCCACAGCACTGATCCCGTGGAGCGCAACACACGCAACGAATGGGCAAAGCCTGTTGCGATAGGGGACAATGTATGGATAGGCGGAAGCGTGACCATCCTTCCTGGCGTGACAATCGGTTCCAATGTGACCATAGGGGCAGGTTCCGTGGTCGTGAATGACATTCCGGACAATTCCGTCGCTGTCGGCAATCCTGCGAAAGTCGTGAAGACCGTTCCGGGACCGGAAAAAGCTGAAAATGCAAATACGGATGCTTCCGGGCAGTTCATATCCAATGAATGAAAGATGCATTTGACATACGGAATTTCAATTTGCCGGCTGCGGAGATAGCTGATGAAGTAAACCGCAGACTGGCGGAATCTCCGCGTCTTGTCATCACCGCTCCTCCAGGTGCCGGAAAATCAACCTTGCTTCCACTCGCAATGCTGGATGGGCCAGGCGGTGGAGGACGTATCATTATGCTTGAACCGAGGAGGCTGGCTGCCAGGCAGATAGCTTGCCGGATGGCTGAGATGCTCGGTGAACAGGCAGGAGAAACCGTAGGCTACAGGATGCGCCTTGATACAAAAGTGTCAGGAAAGACACGTATAGAAGTCGTCACAGAGGGTGTCCTTACAAGAATGCTTGTGAATGATCCGGGGCTTGAGGGCATCTCGGCTGTAATATTTGACGAATTTCATGAGCGGAGCCTGACTGCAGATGTCGCGCTTGCGCTTTCAAGACAGGCTCAGGATCTGCTTAGACCCGATCTCAGGATTGTCATCATGTCTGCCACAATGGATACCGAATGGCTTTGCCGCGAACTGGATGCGCCTCTTGTCGAGAGCGGAGGCAAAATGTTTCCTGTGGAGGTGGTTCATTACTGTGAAGAAGCTGATGCTGTGAATGTTGCTGAGGTGACAGCCAGGGCTGTAAGGATGGCCCACGGTAAGCATGACGGTGATATCCTCGCTTTTCTTCCGGGAGAAGGAGAGATACGCAGATGTGCGGAAATGCTTGGGCACGGGCTTGGAAATACCCGGGTGTATCCTTTATATGGAATGCTCACGCTTGAAGAGCAGAGACTTGCAATTGCACCTTCAAAGTCGGGGGAACGTAAGATTGTGCTTGCGACTCCCATTGCCGAGACTTCACTCACAATAGAAGGAGTAAGGATCGTTGTGGACTCTGGGCTTTGCAGAAGGCAGGTCTTTGAAGTTCGCAGCTGCATGACCCGCCTGGAGACTGTAAGAATCAGCATGGATATGGCGGATCAGCGGGCCGGACGTGCAGGAAGGCTTGCTCCCGGAGTCTGCTACAGGCTGTGGAGCCTTGGTGCTGAAAAGAATATGGCTCCGGCACGTGTACCGGAGATTATGAATGCAGACCTTGCCGGCACAATGCTGGATATTGCCGCATGGGGAGAAAAGATGGAGAGCATTCCTTGGATGACTCTTCCGGCTCCAGACAATATAGACCGTGCAAGAAGACTTCTTGAATCCCTCGGCGCAATTGACTCCATTGGCAGGATTACAGCACATGGACGTGAATTGTCGGAATTGCCGTGCCATCCGCGTATCGGACAGATGCTCCTTAAGGCCGAAACCCAGTCCGACAAGGCACTTGCGGCTGATGTGGCAGCCTTGCTGGAAGAAAGGGACCCTATGGGACATATCCAGGAAACAGGTATTGACATAAGAATTTCAGAACTCAGGAAAAACCGCCTAAAAGTCCAGGGAGGAATCTGGGGCAGAATTTCAAAGTCA
Organism: uncultured Bacteroidales bacterium; assembly: GCA_947177525.1. Lineage (GTDB taxonomy): Bacteria > Bacteroidota > Bacteroidia > Bacteroidales > UBA932 > Cryptobacteroides. Next base: position 5,695 of record CAMWUW010000076.1, read on the forward strand.
TCCATGCAATATTGCCGCATTACAGGTGCCGTGCAGGACAATTCTGTCGCCGACCCATATAAAATCGGGGAACTTCTTGCAGCGGCCTATCCGGAAAGAATCGGAAGGGCATGGAAGGACGGGCGTGGGAGATTCCAGTTCCCGGACGGCAGCATTGCAGCTATGGATGAGACCGATATGATGTCCTCGTGCGAATGGCTTGTTGCCTGCAGCCTCAATCTCAGGAAAGACGGCGTCGGGCGGATTTTTCTTGCGGCTCCGCTTTCGGAAGAGGATGCCGGCGCAATGGCGGAAATCCGTGACCGTATATTCTGGGACAGCAGGCAGGGCTGCGTAACGGCACAGCGCGAGACACGTCTTGGCGCAATCCTGCTCGGCTCCTCAGTGCTTCACGATGTCCCTAAGGAAAAGATAATTAACGTTATATGTGAGGCTGCAAAGAAAGAAGGCCGTTCCATGTTTGATTTCTCGGACAAGGCGGAAAATCTGGTCCGCAGGATTTCTGCGGCAGCAGCATGGCATCCAGAGCTTGACTTGCCCGATGTCACGGCAGATGCGCTTCTCGGCAGGGCGGGTGAGTGGCTTCCTCTCTATATCGGAAATGCCCGCACTGCGGCTGACCTGAAGAAAATCAATATGTGCGATGTCATCTGGGCACAGCTGTCATACATGATGCAGCAGGAGGTGGAACGCCTTGCCCCGGAGTATGTAACCGTGCCGACAGGCAGCCGTATCCGTCTGGAATACAGGCATGGAGCAGATGCCCCTGTTGTCCGTGTGCGCCTGCAGGAATGCTTCGGCCTGACGGACACGCCTGCAGTTGACGGCGGACGTCTTCCTGTCCTGATGGAACTTCTGTCTCCTGGCTACAAGGCAGTGCAGCTGACTTCCGACTTGCGCAGCTTCTGGAGCGGAACCTATTTCGAGGTCCGCAAGGAACTCCGCCGGCGCTACCCGAAGCACTCATGGCCGGACAACCCTCTCGAGGCCGAAGCGGTGCGCGGGGTGATGAGGAAAAAAGACTGATGCCTGCCCCTCCAATGGAATTAAAATCCGCTCAGTTTGAACATCACCGCAGGCAGCAGAAGAAGGAAGCCTATGACGATAAGCAGCAGAATGAATTTCCATGTCCACCTGACCCATTTCATATATGGAATGCGTGCCATTCCGAGTACAGCCATCAGCACTCCGGACGTCGGTGTAATCATATTTGTGAATCCGTCGCCGAACTGGAATGCGAGCACTGTAGCCTGCCGGGAAAGTCCGATGAGGTCGGAGAATGGTGCCATGATGGGCATTGTGATTGCTGCCTTAGCCGTGGCGGACGGGATGAACAGGTTAATAAAAGTCTGCAGGCCGTACATCATGCTGAGCGATGCGAGCGGCCTGGCTCCGTCAAGCGATGATTCCATGGAATGAAGTATGGTGTCGATAATCTTCCCGTCCTGCAGTATGATTATTATTCCTGAGGCAAGACCTACAATGAATGCTGCGGAGAATATGTCCTTGGCTCCTGCGATAAATTCGTCTGCCAGATTGTTCGCCCCGTTTCCTGAGGCTATTCCGCTGAGGATGGCCAGTGCAAGGAACAGCGCGCTGATTTCCGGTATGTACCATCCGAAGCATATTGCCCCGATAATCAGATATATTATGGCAAAGCCCAGAAGGGTAACAATGTAGAAATGCACTGACTTGCGCAACGATGCCACAGACAGCACAGCAAACATTACTGCGGCGGCAGGCATAAGCCACGGGGCACTGTATGACGAATTTCCGGCCTGTATTGCGCAATCTTTCCAGTATGCCGCGGTGAACAGCAGGATTGCAGCCATTGCCAGGGCGAATGATATCCACGATGAACGGTTCGTGTACCGCTGTATCTCTTCCGCATTCGCAGAAACTTTCTCCCTCCAGTAGCTGTCAATGCTGTACATGGGACTTTTCTGCGGATTCTTTCTGACGCGTGTGGCGTATGCAAGCAGGAATATTACGAGGAACAGTGTCAGTATGGCCCAGCATATTATCCTGTATCCCATTCCTGAGAACAGCTGCAGCCCGGCCATCTCCTGTGCAACTCCCACGGTGAACGGGTTCAGGAAGGCTCCGGCAAAGCCGACATGCGCAGCCAGATATACGATGCCGACGCCAGTGATTGAGTCATAGCCCATCGATACGGCCAGCGGAATCGATATGGCAACAAAGGCTATGCACTCCTCGCTCATTCCGAATATTCCCCCGAACAGGGAGAACATGACTGTCATGCTGACAAGGATTATGTTGTTGACTCCTATTGCCCTGAATACGGAGAACCGTTCAAGTTTTCTTGCTTTGGCCAGGAAGGCGGCTATCCCCGCATCAAGGGCCTTTGTCGAATTGATGATCCACAGTGCACCGCCTACAATCAGGATAAACACGATTATTCCGGCCTGCTTCTCAAAGCCTTTGTACAATGCACTGAAAATCTGCCATGTCTGGGGTGCCGATTCAATCTGTGTATATGTGAGGCTTCCGTCCCCGCTCTGTGCATATTCACCTCCTGGTATGAACCATGTGGCTGCTGCGCAGATGATTATGACTGTGAATACAATGATGTATGTATTGGGAAATGTGAATTTTTTATTGAAAATCTTGCTGCTCATTTCTTGTGTTGTCCAAATTAAAAAACGTCCAATTTCTGTGTTTATGCACGACGTGTCTGTATATCGTATGTCATTTATGTTTCAAGTACGGTTTTTGTAGTACCGGATGCCGCTTTTGAAATATAGACATCTGATGAAATATATACTTTCCGCTCTCGGAATATTGTCACTTGGCATCGGGATAGCAGGCATTTTTCTGCCTCTTGTGCCGACCACGCCTCTGCTTCTGCTTTCTGCTGCACTTTTCTGCAGGAGTTCCCCAAGGCTTTACAACTGGCTGCTTTCTCACCCGAGGCTCGGACCGTACATCCGTAATTTTCGGGAACATAAGGCAATCCCTCTGAGGGCAAAAGTGTTGTCTGTCACGTTGCTGTGGGCCACTTTGCTTTATTGTGCAATATTCGTGTCAGAAAATATATGGCTCAGGCTGATGTTCATTTCCATAGCCATTGGTGTAACAATTCACATCCTGAGCTATGACACCCTGAAGTAGCCGGCAGAGGGGGGAGCGTCGTGCCGTATATTCATGCTCTTGGATTCATCCTCTCCGCCGGACTCTCCTGCAATGCTGAGCTTAGTTAAGTACAACGATCCTGTCGTCTTGTCTTGCTTCAACCTTGCGCCCGGCTGCCGTAAGTTTCTTGACATGGCTGCAGAGCAGTTCATATACGAATTCGTCGCTGTCCCTCCGTGAAACATAATTGCCCAAACTATAGCGTCCGGAGTTGGAAAGGAAGTCAAGGGTGCAGACCATATAGGTTTTTCCCGGAACAATCTCTTTGCCTCCAATTGTGACAGATTCGGTCTGCCCGTTTTTTATGGTCAGCCGGACTCCTGCGCTTACCGGTTCGCCGCTTCCTTTTGATATGTCATTGAACATCTCCATGATTGCGCTGCCTTTCATCTCCAGCAGAGACAGCTTGTTGTCAAACGGAAAGACCGAATAGATGCGCTTTCGGGTCACATCTCCGGCAGGGAGTTCGGCACGGAGGCCGCCGTTATTGCAGATTGCCATGTCCGGGATCACCCCGAATGTCTCACTGCAGACTTCCACCATGGCGTCTGCCGCCCAGTTACCGAGAAGGCCTTGCGGAGTGCCCTTTCTCAATGTGGCAGGGCAATGGCCGAGTACCTCATCCATGGTCTTTTCAAGCTCAGCCGAATATCCTTTGAGAACAGAAGCAAAAACAGGGTCAACGCGTGAGTCAAGCCTTGAATCAACAGGTATGAGGCGATATGAGAACCTCTCTTTCCCTCTCTTTTTCAGGTCTATTTTCATGTATCCGAGATATATGCCTCTTGAGCCGGTCTGTACTATGGGCACCTCCGCTCCTGCAAGATTGCTGACATATACTTCCTTTGTCAGGAATGTGTGTGAATGGCCTCCGATGATGAAATCAATGTTTTCGGTATTCATGGCCAGGCCTTTGTCGTAGTATTTCGCATCACTCTTTGCGTTGTATCCTAAGTGTGAAAGCGCGATTACGAGATCTGCCCCTTCGTCTTTGAGTTCCGCAGCCAAGCGGTCTGCATCCTCCCACGGGTATGAATATTTGACGCCTTTGCATGAATTCGGGTCAACAAGACCCTCCAGACGTGCGCCGAAACCGACAAATCCGATTTTCAGTCCGGCAACTTCAATCATTGCCGTTCTCTGCACTTTATCGGAAAGCGGAGTTGCGGAAAAATCATAGTTGCTGCTGACGGTCACCACATCATTAAGCGAAAACATTCTGTCCAGGCCTGCTATCTTTTTGTCGAACTCATGGTTTCCGACGGTCCTTATGTCATATCCGATTTCTTGCTGGACCTTCATTTCCACATCTCCTCCCAGGCATGTGAAATAGTACGTTCCCTGGACAAAATCCCCGGCATCTGCCAGTATCACAGCCTTTTCCGCAGCCCTGACACTGTCCACCAGCACTTTTATCCTTGCTACTCCTCCTTTGCCTGCATTGTAGGTGGAAGCCTCGTCAAGCGGCTCTATCTGGCTGTGAAGGTCGTTTGTGAACAGCAGGACGAGTTCGTCTGCCGGCTTTCCGGACGGAGTCTCCTGATTGTCATTATTGCTCCCGTCCAGATTCCCGTCGGAAGGCTTATGCGCTGTCAGACCGCAGCTTTGGCATACGACAGCCATGGCGACTGCGCATATAAACAACAGTTTTTTCATGTTTTTAATTGGGCTTATTCCTGATAATATTTCCGGCAAATTTATGGATTATTTGTCCAATCTCAAATTTATTGTTCCTCCTCCTGCAGCCGGTTGCTCTCACAGCCCCCGTCAATACCGACTATGCGTGTCTTGTTGTCTGTCAATGACTATTCAGCTCTTTGCTCTGATGCGTAAGTCGCTGATTTATAGCTATTTTCTGATAATCGCTGCCCCGTTTTAGGGGCAGTGATTATCAGAAATCTGTTGATTTTCAGTGGATTGCGTGTCACGCAAATTTAATCATGCTGTCCTACAACCCCTTCCACAACCCCTCTCGCACCAATTCCGCACCCCTCCCGCGCCCGGTAAGCCGGAGGGGAGTGGGGCTAAAATTCGATGGTCAGGCAGACCGGCAGATGGTCTGAGGCTGTGGACAAGGCTTCGGGGAATATGGAGAGGCTGTCTTGTCCTTTGTTGCCGTCCGGGACGGGAAGGGACATGCCTGTCACCTTTACATTCCTGGCTGATTTCAGGGCGAATACGTAGTCTATGCAGACGTAAGGCAAAGAGGCTGGGTGTGTCGGGGCCGTACCTGACAGGCGTTCCCATTTTTCGGACAATGTACGGATTGTGGCGCTTTCCGGAGTGTCATTCATGTCGCCGCAAAGTATTACGGGCTTGCGTGAGCCGGAATATTTCTCCGTAAACCATTCGTTGATGGCCTTTGCCTGCTCTATACGCGCTTCTTCTCCTATGTGGTCCAGATGGACTGAGGCGAAAACGCAGTCTTCCGTTTCGGCAACCGCTACGCTGCGCGGCTCGGCTCCGTTTCCGACTGGAAGCGATATGATGTGGCGTGCGGTTATCGTACTTTTGGAGATTATTCCGTTCCCGTATGCTCCTTCAGCGAAGGGGAATGCCTGGGCAAAATGAAAGTCGAGTCCGCCTGCCTCCTGTGCTATTTCTTCCAGCTGGTAGGTGGAGTGGCGCAAGTTGCAGCTGTCCAGCTCGTTCATCGACACGATGTCGGCCTGGGCTGCCTTTATGATTTCTGCAACCTGGTGCATGCTGTTGCTGCCGGATTTTTCGAAAACGCCTACGTTGTAGGTCATGATGGTCATTTCGTGTCTGCATGAGGTGCAGACAATGCAGGCTATCGTGAGGATAGCCGCTTTTGCTGAGATTTTTTGCATGGTCAGACTGTATTGTTGTTCTTGGTGAAATCCGTTTTATTGCCTTCAATATCACGCTGTCGGCAGAAAGCCATCTGAAGGAATGCCGGCCTGCCTCCTGCTAAAACAGCCCCTGTTCTTTGAGCATCTGCTTCGCTTTGTCTTTGTCTATAGTGAAAACATGTCCGAGAAGCCCGACAGATACCGTCTTGCTTTCATTTTCATTAAGCCTTATTCTTCCGATACTTACAATGAAATAGTTGTCAACATTGAAAAACGGATCAATCACATTGAGAATCAGCTTTTTGCCTCCAAGGGCTGAGAACAATGCGGCTATCCCTGTGTCATCTTGACTGATGGAATTGTCTATTATTTCCTCGATTTCTTCGATGTGTCTTGCCTTGTCAGGGCATGTGATGACCATTGCGCCTGCTATGATGACGATGATCAGTAGAATTGTAAGAAAA
>CAMWUW010000077.1 GCA_947177525.1 uncultured Bacteroidales bacterium
AGATAATTTTTTCTGTCAGTTGTGTTTATGTTATTGATTATTAGTGAATTGTAATATCAATAAATTGCTGGAATGATAGATTTTTTTGTTGATTTTAGTGTCAGATTGCCGTAGTCCGTGTTATTTTTGCAAAAAGAATAATCGTATGAAAAGACTGTTGGTTTTATTTTTTGCCCTTCTGCTTTCTCTGCTTTATGCTTCTGCGGTTTCTGATGAGATAGTCATAATACTTCAGGATGATTCCCAAAATGTAACGAAGATTCGTCCAAGAAGTATGTTAATTGTTCCGGTACGATGCGTTTACAGTAGTTCTTCCGGTTCTCTTGTCTTTAGTTTTTATGATGATCTTGGAATGGTGGCAATTAAGGTTCAGAACATGTCTTCAGGTGAGATATATTCTGCATATATTGATTCAGCGGATGTCGTATCATCAGTTGACTACTGTGGTACAGATGGAAATTATTCGATTCGTATTGAAACTCAAGATGGTGCCGTTTATACCGGTGAGTTTACGGTTGAATGAAAGGAATAATTGTTGGCAACAATAAGGAGGCTTCCGAAAATCCTTTTAACAGAGTAGGAGTAACTAAAAGCTAATGCTTATGACACCACCTGTTTTTTATTAGGAAGTTATTTGAATTCTGATTTTATCTGACGTCAGAATTTGATCCGACGAATAGTTTTACAGATACATTATTAAAAGAATCAGATTGTTATGAAAAGGATGTTTATTATATTGGTTACGGTATTTTCTTTAGTAAGTTGTACATTCGGAGATAATGATATAAAAGAAGACTCTGCCGATAATGCGGAAATGCTGTTGTTTTCTCCGGAATTAATAGGAAAAATGCATAATGAGGCACTAGATTATATCTTTGCAAATGTCAATCTCTGGACGAAGAATAATTCAATCGATACTGTAATGATTTTAAATTCTTCAATGAAGCTATGTGATGCCTATATCGTGGAAAAAGGCGGGGTGCCATGCTTTGAAGATAGGATAATATCTGACTCGTTTGTTTCGGAAGATATGAGAAAAAGTTTAGAAGCATGGGATTATAATGCTGTATATAAAGATGTCCCATTGCATCGAAAACAATATTTGGAAAGATTGAAGACAATGACGCCATCTTCACAGGATGAAGCAGAGAGAATTGCTTGTGAAATTTTGGACGATGTGAAAAGTGATTCTGGACTTTCTGATGAGGAAAAAACCTGCCTGCTGATTACGATAGAAACTTTTGTCAGTTCTATGGATTATTGGTGGAACTCGGAAGAATTGGCGACAAAGGGATTGTTCCGTAAATTTGAAAATTGGTTTAACGAAAACAGTGGAATAATAATGTCAGATTGTGTTTGGGCGCAACAGGCTTTTTTTGCAACGGCAGCTTCTGGCATACCTGTAATTTGGGGAAGCGCTACAGTTGGCGGAGCGGTTTTAGGCTCTTTGGCAGCAGTATATTTATAGGCTTATGGATAAACCTTATCGATTGAGATATGTAAGAGCATTTTTTCTCAGGACATTAGTGTTCGGGGCGGTTGTTCTTACTATTTTGACCACTCTTAATTACTTTGGAGCAGCCTCAAAGGAAAATTGGTCACGAACTGATGCCGTATTTTGGACATCATTTTTTACATTAGGGTTGTCTTATTGCTCTTATACAGTTCAGATAATTGTTCATGATTTTTTGTCTATTCATGGCTATTCAGAAAAAGAAGGACGGAAGGCAGGAACTTATAAGATAAACCTGTTGAAGCTTGCTGCTAAGCTATTTTGCTTTTTATCTTTTATTGCAATAGGGGCTGCTGCGACTTTTGGAATGTTGATATTTTTTTTGCAAACAGATTTTGCCGGCGAGATGAAGTCTGCTATAGTTGTAGCAACTATAGCAATGGTATGTTTTGCTTTAGTGAAACTTTTACTTAGGCGTAAAGGTTATTGAAAAATGCCTGATATGTAGCCTATAGAAGTATTGAAATTAATAAAAGTATGAAGAAAATCATTATAATAATTAGTATCTTCAGGTGCAGCGTATGGCCAGAAGATGCGCCGAAATGCAGACAGCTTGCTGTATCTTGCAGTTGAGGTATCTCATCTTGGTAATGTGTTTACGGAAGATTACTGGAAATCAGGTGATTTGTCTAATGTGACAATAGGCTATTCTGTAAAATTAGGTTATGACTTTAACCAAAGATGGGCGGCTTATTGCTTGGGTGGCTTTAATTATTGGCTTAATGACAGCGAGGCATTCCGGAAATGCCGTCCGCAAGTAGAGCTGGGACTTGGAGCCGTATGTAAATTGTTCTCAAAAGACAGAAAACTCTTTTATGAACCTGACATTGCAGTCTCGTCCGCCGTTCTGAAGCATTCTTCGCCATATCTGAATACGCGCTTTTCGTTTAAAATAGGTGCTGATGCCTTCAGATATAAGCCATATATCGGTATCTCTGTCGGTTATATTTATCCATATGACAGACAAACGATTTCCGGCAGCCCAATGCTTGGCATAAGCCTCGGTATGCAACTTTTGTGATTGCTGATATTCCGTCTCTGTACAGATCTTGTCGTAGATTCTGGAGAAGCTTTTATTAATCCAGCTATGTTTAAGGATATACCGGATACGGCATTATGTACATTGACGATTTTGCGTGGAAATGTTGAAAATGTTCTTGCAGGTGATGTTTCCTGTAAATTAGTAGGTTCAACATGTGATTCAATTCAGTTTGTATTGATAAGAAATGTTGTCAGAAATGAAAAGTAAGTTTTTTTTGATCGCAGTAATGGCAATCATTTGGTTTCCTGCTTCGATTTTCGCCCAGAACAGGTTTTCGTTGAAAGCCGGCGGCGGAATTGCCGTCTATGGTTCGGAGGAGAAGGTCGGTGGCCTGAAATTGGGACATTCTATGCTTGCCGAGGCTACATATAGTGTTACAAACTGGTTCTCTGCCGGTCTTAATGTTCATACGGCAATGTGCAACACAGGCAATGAGCACCACATCTCCGAAACAGGTGCAAGCCTTCGCGGTCTGTTCCGCCCTTTTCCGAAGAAGTTCCGCTGGTTGGAGCTGGGGGCCGGCCTAACAGGAATGTATTGTGTCTATAATACGAACTATCTTATTGATAAACAGGAATATATTAATTGCTATCACAACGGCAGCCAGACATTCAGTTCATTCGGCATAGATTTCCCGATTCGCCTGTATGCCATAGATAGCCCCCGTTTTCAACTGATGTTCTATTATGATTTCAAGACTTTAATAAATAGAAGTTACTATCTGAACAACTCAAACGGTGGCGTCATGTTTGGTGTCAAGTTCTGATGATGCTCGCTAAGACTCTCAAATGTTGGGTCAGTGCGGTTGTTTCGGCAACCGCACTGTACTATGCTTTTGATGTATATCGTATTGGATGGTTTTTTGCCATTCTTTCATTTGTCATCCTTTTCAAAAAGTCAGAAAAAATACCTCATAAAATTTATAATGATAAAAAATAACCATCTTCTAATGATAATTGCATGATTAGCTGTTGATTATAGAAAAAGTTCATATCTTTGAAAAACCCTAAAATTGTTGCACAAAATTATGATTTGATTATGTTGCGATATATGAAAATGATTAGCTATGAATCCGGAAACAATTGTTATTCTCATCTTATTCCTGTTGTTTACAGTCAGGTCGGTAAGAAACTGGAATGAAATCTCTTTTTTTCTTCCGCCGCTCTTCAATGCTGGCAAATATGACATAAGAAAAGTCAGAATTGTGACCTTGGCACTTTCGGCTTTCTTTATGGCAGGATTGGTGATTATAGACATGTTTTTATCTGAAGGTTATGCTGCTTTGGTTCTTGTATGTCTGTGTCTTTGGCCATGCTGTATTCTTTTCTGCCGGAAAAGCAATAAATCTTTTAGGGTGAAGTAAAATGAGAATTTGACGTTGGGCGATTCTATATTTGGGACATCGTTTTTTATATCAGGATTGTCTTGTTGCTCTTATACAATTCAGGCCTAATGGCAGGATTGGTAAATGTTTATATCTTTGGAGAAATGTATTGTTGCTTAAAGTCTTATCAATAAAATCCATGACATGAAAAATGTCGTATTGTCAGTTCTTGCTCTACTCTTTTGCAGTGCCGTTTCTATGGCTCAGAATAGGGAAAAACGTACGGTTGACGAGTATTTTTACACCTCCGCCGAAATGGTCTTTTCAAACGGATTAAAAAAAGATGACATCAGTACGATTGATTTGGGCGTCCGCATGGGATGGCGTGTTGACAGAAACTGGTCCCTGTTCGTTCCTGCCGATATTTCGCTGTTGTTGTATAACCGCAGCACTACACGGAATTATAATGCGGATGCGCTTCTTGGACTTGGACTTTCACGCAGGTTTTTTCTTAAGGCCGGTGACAGCATCGAATTAAGTGCGCAGTACAGTTCGACTTTTGCGCCCGCTCCGACGCACTACATGAAACCTTCCATTATGGTGAGGTATAGTCTGAGCGAAAGAAGCTGCTTATCCCGTTTTTACGGAGGCTTAGGAGGCCACTGGCTGCATCCTTACAATAATGCGGCACAGGACCGCTTTCTGCTCAGCGTGTCGATAGGAGTGTGGTTCCTGTAAAATAAACGATTAATTCCAATCAGCAGCTGAGTTGCAGATTTGATTCTGCCTGTTGTATATGCAAATCTGAATGTCCGGCCTATTCGTCCTGAAGGAAATAGGCCGGGCTTTTTGTTATAGGCGTCAGCCCTTCTCCTGTCCACGAGAACAACCTTTGGGCTTTTATGAGACGGTATGAGTTGTCATAGTAATCTTCATCTCCAGGAATCAGGGAACTGATCCGCACGAAATGCGATGAGTGTATGAATTTTCCGTTCCCCAGATAGATTCCCACATGCGAAATGCTTTCCTTCTTGAAAAACGTTTCCGGAGTCCCGAAAAATATCAGGTCTCCAGGTTTCAGGTGTTTTGTCCTTTTGAGCATCTCGGCCTTCATCTTGTCGGAATCCGGGTTGATGCCATGGTCGGCCTGCATGACGATTTTCCTTCCTACTGCCGCCTGCTGAGAGGCATTTCGAGGTATCAGTTTCCCGTTCATGAACCATACAAGCCTTGTGAATCCGCTGCAGTCCAGCCCTTTGCTTGACGCTCCGCCCCACAGATACGGGATGCCGAGCAGCTGTCTGGCTGTGGCTATCGCAGCATCCGGGCTGTCTTTTGCTCCGGATGCCCATGAACTGAATTCCTTAAGGTCAGCAAGCGGACTCCAGCCTTTTTCTCCGGAAGGAAGCATTACTTCCGCCCAGTCTTTCTTGACTGATGGCTTGGCGGTCTTTCCTGTTGTCATCACGATCCGGACGAGATCTCCCATGGACAGGTCGCAGATTGGTTCTGACTTGGCCGACGGAGCCTTCCTGACGCTGCTGTGCAGAGATGTACAGATGTATTTCGGAGCGGCTATATATGCAGCCAGCTTGTCATGTCTCATTTCTGTCAGACCAAGTTCGGTACACCACGCGCTGTACGGCTCCGGGGTTGCCACTTGTCTCCAGTAGCCCTTTTCGCCGGTAATCTCTACCACTGTGCCCATGAGTGCCTGGGTGCCCAGTTCTGCTGTGTAGTCCGGATTTTCCCTGAGGTTCACTTCCGACAGTCCCGTCACTGCCATCCTTTTTGTCTGTGCTGATGCCGTTACGGTTGCCGCTGCAGCCATTGAGGCAATGATTATTGTGATTTTCTTTTTCATGTTTTTGCCTGTTTTTCACCTGCTTTGCGATTCTGTTTCTGTCTCATGCTTTTCCTCGCGCCGCAACCTTGCAAAAATATGGATTTTTTCCGAAAGTCAGGCTATGCCGGCCGGATGAAAAAGTGTGCGGAACTGACTTTTCCCGAAAATGATTAATTTTGCAGAATATGTCAAACGAGTTTCAGAACATGGGCTTTCCTGAGGGGAAGCGTTATAATTCCTTTGTCGGATATTTCAAGAAGAAATATGGCGAACGTCTGCAGAAAATTGTGATAGACGCCGGATTCACATGTCCCAACCGCGATGGCCTTGTGGGACGCGGAGGCTGTACATATTGTGACAACGCTGCCTTTCATCCGTCATACAGCACTGCGGGCAAAAGTCTCGCCAGGCAGATTGACGAGGGAATAGAGTTTCATAAAGTACGCTATCGCAATACGGCGCATTATCTTGCATATTTTCAATCATTTTCAAATACATACGCTCCATTGGAACGCCTGAAGGAATTGTACCTTGAAGCGCTCGCCCATCCTGATGTGGTCGGCATAGTGATAGGGACAAGGCCTGACTGTGTGGATGAGGGAAAGTTGGATTTCCTGGCGGACCTGTCCCGGGGAAGGGTGCTGACGGACTGGAGCAGGACTCTTGCCGGTTCTGCTGAGGAGGGAAGTGACAGGCTTATGCGCACGGCTCCGATTGTGATAGTGGAGTACGGGATAGAGTCATGCTACGATGCGACTCTCGGGCGCATAAACCGCGGGCATGACTTTGCGGCGGTAAGGCATGCGGCCGGGATGACTGCTGAGCGCGGAATCGACATGGGTGCCCATTTCATCCTCGGGCTTCCGGGAGAAAGCCGCGAAATGATGCTTGAGGAATGCGGGCTGATAAATGAACTTCCGCTTCTGTCCGCCAAATTCCACCAGCTCCAGATTGTCAAGGGAACCAGAATGGAAAAGGAATATGCAGCCTGTCCTTCTGAATTTGAACATTTTACACTTGACGGATATATAGATTTCTTCATAGATATGCTTGAGAGGCTTAGGCCCGGGCTTTTTATCGAGCGTTTTGCAGGAGAGGTGCCGCCGCGTTTTGTGAATGAGACACCGTGGGGGCTTGTGCGGAATACGGAACTTCTGCGTATGCTTGAAAAACGGCTTGAGAAGAGGGATACATTTCAGGGGCGTTTGCTTGCCGGGGAATGATTTTCTTTACGTAAATTGAGAAATACGCTTACAATCATGCAAAGTTCCAATCTTTTTGGTTACATTTGCCAAATTTTATTTCGAGATGCAGACTTTTGTAAATTCACAGATTGCCGAAGGACTTACCTTCGATGACGTTTTGCTGATTCCTGCACGTTCTGAGGTTTTGCCGAGAAGTGTGGATGTCTCTACCAAATTCACTAAGGAAATATCTCTCAAGACTCCTGTCGTGTCCGCCGCAATGGATACTGTCACAGAGGCGGAACTTGCCATAGCAATGGCTCGTGCCGGCGGTATCGGTGTAATTCACAAGAATATGACAATCGAAGAGCAGATGAAGCAGGTGCGCCGTGTGAAAAGGGCCGAGAACGGTATGATTTATGACCCTGTGACGATTCGTCCGGAAGCTACCGTAGGGGAGGTTCTCGGAATGATGGCCACTCATCACATCGGAGGCATTCCTGTTGTCGATGCCAACGGTTTCCTTATCGGTATTGTCACAAACCGTGATCTCCGTTTCCATGACAATCTCAGGATTCCTGTTTCCGAGATTATGACTTCATCCAACCTTGTGACGGCAAACAAGGGCATAAGTCTGCCCGATGCAACGAACATACTGCGTCAGCACAAAATAGAGAAACTTCCTGTTGTTGATGCTGACGGTAAGCTTGTGGGGCTGATTACCTACAAAGACCTCATGAAGATAAAGGACAATCCGATAGCATCCAAAGACTCCAAGGGACGTCTTCTTGTGGCGGCTGCCGTCGGAGTCAAGGCAGATACGATAGAGCGCATAGGAATGCTTGCTGATGCAGGTGCCGATGCTGTTGTGATAGATACTGCCCATGGACACTCTGTAGGGGTGCTTGAGGCAATAAAGAGAGCTTGCGACGCTTTCCCGGGAATGCAGATTGTTGCCGGAAATGTCGCTACTGCAGAAGGAGCGAAGGCTCTTGCAGATGCTGGCGTGAGCGCAGTCAAGGTCGGCATCGGACCTGGTTCCATTTGTACGACGCGCGTCATTGCCGGAGTCGGAATGCCTCAGCTTTCCGCTGTCATGATGGCTTCTGAGGCCTTGAAAGGCACTGGCATACCTGTGATTGCCGACGGAGGAATCAGATATTCCGGAGACGTAGTCAAGGCTCTTGCGGCAGGTGCAAGCACAATTATGGCCGGCTCCCTTTTTGCCGGTGTGGAGGAGTCTCCGGGAGAGACCATCATACTTAACGGAAGAAAATTCAAGTCATATCGCGGCATGGGGTCTCTTGAGGCTATGCAGCAGGGATCAAAAGACCGCTATTTCCAGGATATGGAAGATGACATCAAAAAGCTCGTTCCGGAAGGAATCGTGGCGCAGGTGCCTTACAAGGGTACTCTTTCAGAGGTGGTCTACCAGCTTGTCGGAGGACTTCGTGCCGGTATGGGCTATGTCGGTGCCAAGGACATCGAGACTCTCCGCAGTGCCAAGTTTGTGCGCATCACCAATGCAGGATACATTGAGGGACATCCGCATGATGTGACCATAACAAGAGAGTCCCCGAACTATTCAAGATAGTCTGCTGATGAGGCGGGCAATATACATGATTTTGACTGTCGGAGTCGTCCTGTCGATGTTTATGTCGTGCAGGGCGATTTCGGAGTTTTTCAGAGATGACCCTGCTGTGGCTTCCGTCGGGAAAGACAAGTTGCGCCTGAGTGAACTGAGAAGCGTCATCCCGGACGGGATTCATCCTGACGACAGTGCGAGACTTGCCGCGCAATATATGAACACATGGGCCTTGGACAAGGTTTTCCAGAAGATTGCCCAGGAACAGCTGTCCAAGTCTGAAAGGGATGTCGCCAAGGAACTTGAGGACTACAGGAATTCTCTTCTGAAATACCGTTACGAACAGTTATATGTGAACGAAAGGCTTGACACGACTGTTTCGGATGATGAGATTGCCGGATATTATGAACGTAATCCTGAGAAGTTCATTCTCCGCAGGCCGGCCGTGAAAGCGCGGTTCATGAGCATCCCTTCCGACTCTCCTCTTCTCAAGCCGATAAAGCTCAGGATGTCTTCCTCGGATGCTGCGGATGTTGTTGAGGCTGACAGCATGGCTTTTTCTGCAGCATTCAAGTTCGAGACTTGGGACGATGATTGGATAGATGCTTCTGTCCTTGCCCGTGAATTCGGGTATGAGTCCGCCTCTGTGCTGTCATCGGTAAGGGCAGGGTGGATTGAAAGGTCGGACAGCACAGGTGTTTCGAATATAGCTTTTGTTTCCCGTATGGTCAGGGCCGGCAGGCGTGCTCCTCTTGAGTTCTGTACTCCTCTGATCCGGGACATGATAATAAGTGCGCGCAAACAGGAACTGATTTCGGATTTGGAACGGGATTTGCTTAATGACGCGCGCGAAAATGGACAATTTGTAATTTTATAATGATATGAACATTCTCTGTATCAAGAGACTCGCGGTTTCTGCGGCATTTGTTGCCATGTCGTTGGCCGCATCGGCACAGAAATATCCCGATGGTATAATAGACAAGACTATAGCGGTTGTCGGAAACGAGATGATTATGATCTCGCAGCTCGAAGAAGAGGTGCAGATGATGAGAGCCTACGGTATGATGTCCGACAGGAGCGGCAGATGTGAGATTCTGGAGCAGATGATGTCTTCCAAGCTGTTTCTCATGCAGGCAAGGCTGGATTCAATAGCCGTGAATTCCGACATGGTCGAAGGTGAGCTGCGCAACAGGATTGACATGCTCCGGAGCAATCTCGGAGGAGATGAAGAGGTTGAGAAACAGTTCGGGAAACCGATATATAAATTGCGCCAGGAATGGAGGGAGGCCATTCAGGACCAGACTCTGCAGCAGCAGATGCAGAGCGAGATTGCTTCCAAAGTGCCGGATCTTACTCCGTATGACGTAGAGCAGTATGTGGCTTCCATTGATGAGGAAGACCTGCCTGTCGTACCTGTAATGTATCAGTTGAGCCAGATTTGCATTTATCCGGACCGCGAGGCAGCAAACCTGGCCGTAAAGGAAAGGCTTCTCACTATACGTGAACGAATCATCAACGGGGAGAAATTTTCTACACTCGCACGTATCTATTCGCAGGATCCTGGAAGTGCAAGGAAGGGCGGTGAACTTGGAATGGCCTCAAAATCAATATTCTGGCCTGCATTTTCTGATGCGGCAATGGCTCTTAAGCCAGGGGTTGTATCCCAGATTGTGGAAACTCCTGACGGTTTTCATATTATTGAAGTCCTGGACAAGAAGGGCGACATGTTCAATGCCAGGCATATTCTGCTCAAGCCGGAGTACACTTCGGACGACCGCGAGAACGGATTCCGTGTGCTGGACAGCCTCAGGAATGAGCTCGCCAACGGAGCTGTGACTTTTGAGCTTGCGGCAAGATTTTATTCGGAGGATCCGGCCACCAGGACAAACGGAGGACAGATGGCCGACCCTAACACCGGTTCCTCATATTTTGAGATTGACCAGCTCAAGCCACAGGACTATGCTGCAATAAAGGACCTTAAGGAAGGAGAAATATCTGAGCCGTTTGAATCGCTTGACAATGAGGGACGCAACGGAAATACCGTATATAAGATTATAAAGGTGGACAAGATTCTTCCGTCTCATCCGGCATCGTTCAGCAGCGATTATTCGCTTTTGATGAGGGCTGCTAAAGAAAAGAAGCAGATGGAGGCCATAAGCAGTTTCATTGATTCTAAGATAAAGACTACTTATATTGTCATTGACCCGCTGTTCAAGGATTGCGTCTTTGAGCGTGACGGCTGGTATGAAAAAATACGTAAGTAAACAAAGGACTTGCCTATGAGGATTTTCAGGGGACTTGCTGCTTCTTTGACGGCTTTTGTCTTGGGCCTGTCGTTGATGTCCAACGGTCAGGTACGCGGTTCCGGCAGTCAGGAGGGCAGCCGTGACAGCCTTGTGGTCTTGCTGAGTTCGAAGTCTGCCCGGATGGTGGATGTCGAGGGCAACAGATACAGGAAGGTTGTCGGTCCGGCCCGTTTCCTTCATAACGGCACATTCCTTATTTGCGATACGGCACTTTGGAATGTAGAGACTCAGATTATAGAGGCATGGGGGAATGTGAGCATTCTGCAGGAAGAAACCGTGCTTACAAGTGACAAGCTTACATATATCATTGATGATAACCTGGCCCAGTTCAGAGGTTCTGTCGTACAGCTTACGGACAAGGACCACAATACTCTGAGGACCAGGCATCTTGACTATAATACGGCAGACTCCGTGGCAGTCTTTCAGGGAGGAGGGTCCATGAGGGACAAGGACGGGCAGATAATAGAAAGCCGCAGGGGAACTTATGATTCCAAGATAAAGACGTTCCTTTTTTCTGATGACGTGAACATGTTCACGGATTCCATCTTCGTCAAGACCAATCTTCTGCGTTATGAGTCTGACCGTGATTTTGCTGTGTTCGGTTCCGCGACGGACGTATGGAAGGAAGACAATATGCTTTCTTCCGAAAACGGATGGTACGACCGTCTGCGTGAATTGTTTTTCTTTTCAGAGAGAGTCCACGTTATGTCTGCGGAGCAGGAGGGCTGGTGTGACAGTCTGTATTTCTACAGGAATACCTCGGATGTGGAGATGCTCGGCAATGCGCAGATAAGCGATACTACCAGAAATGTGGCAGGGCTTGCCGGGAGAATAGAATATTCGGATTCTTTGTCAAAGGTGACGATGACCCGCAGGCCGGCTGTCATTTCGCAGACAGAGGAAGAAAACGGGGCTGTTGACACTGTATATCTCGGTGCGAAGAAACTGGTGTATTATACGTCCCGAATGTGTGATGTGGACAGCATGGCTGTGGTTTTGGCTCAAAAGAGGACCGGGGATCTTTTGGTGGACCCGGTAGGTACATTCCGCCGGAAAGCTGCTGAGGAAGCCGCTAAGGCAGCAGAAGAAGAGGCGAAGAAAGACCCGAATTATCGTCCTGCAAAACCATCCGGGGCTGTTCAGCAGGTGG
>CAMWUW010000078.1 GCA_947177525.1 uncultured Bacteroidales bacterium
CTCTATTATATTTATCAAATTTGCCCAAAGGAGTTAGACTATTTTGAAATACTGAGAATCCCCCATTATCCACAAGACGACTGCGAGTTATTCGGACTCCCCGTCTTATTTCACAAACATCACTCATTTTCATCCAAACTATATTTAGATTATTCCCCCCCCACTATTCAATTTATCGAAAGACAAAAGCATGTTCCGATAATATTCATACTGCTCCTGCCTCGCTTGCAGCTCCGCTTGCAGCTCCGCTGCAAGATTTGTGAAATCATCCAGAATACGGACTATCTCGTTCTGCACTTCTGGAGGAGGAACTGGAATTTCAAATTTTTCAACAACACTTCTATCAATTGTAGGAACTCCACCTACCCTTTTTTGTGAATAAAAATAATCTTCATATCCAGATAAACAATAATAAAGAAATTTACTATGAACTTCATCTGATTGTCCTAGCCAAAAACTACCGTCAGAACACCAAAATGGCTTATCTAAGAATTTTACACCTCCAATTCCACCTGTGTTCACTACAATAGTAGTGTTTGCAGGTACATTATACTGATTATATTTACCTAATATACTATCTTTGCTACCATGATATACTTCATATTTTCCATCATCTGACAATTGACTTTTTATCAATCGCTTTCCTCTATTTACACCGACTAGCTCTTGGATAGTCTTATACTCCACCCCATTAGGACAAAGTTCCCGTATCAGTTCCTGCAATTTACTCATCGTTTATCCTCCTTCTCAACTTTTTCAAGTTCCTGTTTCTGTATTATTCGCAACAATTCATTTTCAAGCAATTCCCTATCAGGAAGATACAATTGATACCGGCTTATAAACAATTGGTTTGATATATTACCCATGGCATATTGCATAGTCATTTTGTCAGCTGTGGCTCCTAAAACTATACCAATTGGAGCATTATCGCCACCATCACATACTTCGTTACGAAAATAATTCAGATAGAAATTCATCTGCCCAACATCTTCGTGTTGCACCTCGTTACGCTTCAAGTCAATCAACACATATGTTTTCAATATCACATGGTAAAACACCAAATCAACATAATAATGCCTGCCTGCAATACTAAAACGGTATTGTTGTCCGATAAAAGCAAAACCGCGACCGAGTTCAAGCAGGAATTGCCCCAAATTACTCACAAGAGATTTTTCAAGGTCGTTTTCATCATAATGATTTATATCAGGCAATCCGGCAAACTCCAAGACAAAAGGGTCACGAATGATGTCTTCTGGCTGCTGTACCTCATTTCCTTGTTCAGCAAGTTTTAGTACTCCCTCCTTGTCTTTGCTCAATGCGATACGGTGAAACAGCATACTATTCATCTGACGCTTAAGTTCACGTACACTCCAGCGTTGCCTCTCACATTCTTTTATATAAAAAGAGCGTTCTAATTCATTGTCTAATTTAAGTATCTCATAATAATGACTCCAATTCAAAAGGTGGGACAGTGTCCCACTTATCGGAAAACATAGATATAATTTTCTAATATACAGCAAATTGCTCTTCCCAAACCCTTTCCCATACAATTCTGTCAAATCTTTGGAAAGACGATTCAGGAGATTACTTCCATATTCAGCCCTTTCTTGTCCTTGTTGTTCATACTCAACAATGTACCTGCCTATGTTCCAATAGGCATCAACCATTACTGCATTGATTTCCCGATATATTCTGCCTCTAGCATCAGAAAGAATCTTGCCTATATCGTTTATCAACGAGCTATACAGTTTATCCGCTTTAGGCAATTCGTTGTTCATACCTAATCCTCCTCCAATTCAGCTATGATCTTGTCTATCTCAGCACGCAATTCGTTCTCCCGGGCCACAATACGGCGAATCCTCTCGTTCAGTTCCTTGATGTTCGTTTTCGGACGAGTGTCTTCCGCTTCTATATAACTGCTTACCGACAGGTTATAATCATTTTCGACAATGGTTTTATAATCTACCGATTTCGCAATATAATCAACATCTTCCTTTTTGTCGAAGATTTCCACAATCCGGTCGATATGCCTGTCTTCGAGAACGTTGTTATTAGTCTCCTTTGTAAAGAACCTCTCACCGCTCGCATCTATAAACTGGATTGTGGTATCATTACATTTATGCTTTGACAGAACGAGGATATTTACAGCTATCGAAGTACCATAGAACAAATTGGACGGCAAGGATATAATTGTTTCAACATAGTTGCCGTCAACCAGATATTTCCTTATTTTCTGCTCTGCTCCACCACGATAGAATATGCCAGGGAAACATACAATGGCTGCCCTTCCTCTACTTGAAAGATAACTCAAAGAGTGAAGAACAAAAGCAAAATCCGCCTTTGATTTCGGGGCAAGAACTCCGGCAGGAGCGAAACGGTCGTCATTAATGAGTGTCGGATCATCCGAACCAATCCAATTTACAGAATAGGGAGGATTGGACACAATGACATCAAAAGGCTTGTCATCCACAAATTGAGGATCAATAAGAGTATTTCCAAGCGCGATATCGAACTTGTCATAATTGATATTGTGCAGAAACATATTCATTCGGGCCAAGTTATAGGTCGTATGATTTATCTCCTGGCCGAAAAAGCCATCCTCTACGATGCAATCTTCGAATTGTTTCTTAGCCTGCAAAAGCAATGAGCCAGAACCTGCGGCAGGATCATATATCTTATTGACAGTATTCTGTCCGTGCATAGCAAGCCGTGATATTAATTTTGAAACATTTTGCGGAGTAAAAAACTCACCTCCAGACTTTCCCGCATTAGCCGCATAATTGTTAATAAGAAATTCGTAAGCATCTCCGAAAAGGTCTATCTCATGATTTTCAAAACTTCCGAAATTCAAGCCCTCAACACCTTTCAGGACTGCAGCCAGACGCATGTTCTTGTTTTCAACCGTATTGCCAAGTCTCGTGCTTGTAGTGTCAAAATCCGCAAACAAACCTTTGATATTCTTTTCAGAAGCATAACCATTGGCAGAGCTTTCTATAGCATCAAATATCGCTTTCAAATCCGTATTTAGATTCTGATTGGTATTGGCAGTCTTTACCACATTGACAAAAAGCTGGCTCGGATATATGAAATAGCCTTTCGTCTTGACTGCATCTTCTTTTATCTCCGGAGTGATAATGCTATCCGGCAAAGAGGCATAGTCAATGCCAGTGTCTCCACCTTCAATGTAGTCCGTAAAGTTTTCACTTATGAAACGGTAGAACAATGCTCCCAAAACAAATTGTTTGAAATCCCATCCGTCAACAGCCCCACGCACTTCATTGGCGATCTTCCAAATCTGGGACTGCAACTGCTCTCTCTGCTGTATACTTGTCATTTTATATTTTTCTTATCAAAGTCGTTATACAATCCATTCTTGATGAATGCTTTTACTCACTTGTTTATATTTACGAATATCCCCGCCGGCATCCAATAAGTTCTGCGATTCATGAAAGTATTATCCAATAGGCACGGGATATTGGGTAAGATTCGACACTGCTGACAAATACTTTTTCAATTGTTCAGCCTGCCAATTGCATGTTTTCTCAACAAGAACTAACTTAAGACTGTTTATGTCTTTCATAATAATCATTCTATTGAATTCCACACAAAGATAATGATTTTATTTTGTCTATTAGCCACAATGAGAAGTTTATATTATATACAAGCATATCACCGGCAAAATGCCTATCTTTGCCCCGGAATATAAGCACCAACTTGAAACCACGTTATGGACAATACTGATTTTCACACACATACAAACTGCATAAAAAACAGCACCGAACGTTCCGGATGGATTGACGTACTGCGTATCGCAGCCTGCATGATGGTCGTGATGAGCCACTGCTGCGACGGTTTTGTCGCCATGTTCGATGCCGACCGCACATCATTTATTACAGGTACCCTCATCGGAAGCATGATGAGGGCATCCGTCCCGCTGTTTGTCATGATGACCGGCACACTGCTTCTTCCGATACGTCCGGGCGTCACCTTGGGCGGCTTTTACCGTAAACGCATCGGACGCATTGCAGTCCCTCTCATTTTCTGGTCACTGGCACTTCCTCTGCTGGCATTTGTATATTTCAACGGTCCCGGAGCATCATCGGCAAACGCCTCTGTGGACATGGCGTCATATACTTCAGAAGGTCTTTTCAACAGATTGTGGACATGGATACTGAATTTCAATTTCGACACCACTCCCTTATGGTATCTCTATATGCTTGCCGGCCTGTACCTGATTCTCCCTATTGCAGATGCATGGCTGAAGCAGGCTTCCCGCAAAGACGAACGCAATTTTCTGCTTGTCTGGGGCGCAACACTTTTCCTGCCCTACCTGAAGCTTTTTGCACCGTCTCTCGGCTATGCCGGAAACTACGGGAATATGGATATTTTCGGAGGATGCGACTGGAACGCTTTCGGAACATTCCACTATGTATCCGGCTTCCTCGGCTACATAGTCCTGGCACACTACCTCATCAGATATCCGCTCCAGTGGAGCACAAAAAAACTTTATGCTGCAAATGCCGCCTTGTTTGCCATAGGCTATGCAATCACGGCAGGAGGATATATATGGATGCAGTCACTGTTTCCCGGAGACTATGCGTACCTTGAAATAGTATGGCTGTTCAACGGGCCCAACGTATTTCTTATGACCTTTGCAGCATTTACAACTTTCCAGCGCCTGGCTGCTGCCCCGCGCCCATGGCTTAAATATCTTGCATCACTTACATTCGGCATATATCTCTGCCATTTCATTTTCATCATGGCAGGCTACGACCTTTTTGACATCTCAGGTCTTCCTGCCGCACTAAGGATATTGTGCATGTTCGTCTTTGCATTAACATCAGCAGCCGTTCTGACCGCCCTCATGCGTCTTCTGCCTCTCACAAGACGCTTTGTAGAATAACCCTACGGTCCGGAATGACTTATCCATGGATTCTTCAGGAGGCGCCATAGAGCGCAACCCACTGAAAATCAACCGAATCCTTGAAATCACTGCCCCTAAAACGCGGGCAGCAGCGATTTTCAGTAAACAGCTCAGAATCAACAACTTACAAACCACGAGCTTCAGTGGTCGAATCCGGCGGGAATGCGTTTCCGGATAGCGTGGCAACACTTCGCATTCAAGACTGCTTGAAAGCACAATCCATAAAAAAGACAAAGGCACCGCACGGCAAAACCCGTAATCCGGGTACTTACGTCCGTAAGACTGGTATCCTTCCGCATGGCAGAACATCCTAATTTTGCACCATATTAAAGACATACGGGGATGCAGAATAAAGACATCCGGTATTAAGGCATTCAAAATAATAATTGAAAGATGAACAGAAAATTATCCCTGCTCCTCTTGGCCGGTGTCATGATTGTCACAATGACAGCCTGCAAAAGGACAAGTAATTTGAATAACGGAAAGAATATGGAAAATCTGAATCTGACCGCCGGGTGGGACAAGACGTTCCCCAAAAGCGACAAAGTAATCCACAGCAAGGTGACTTTTACCAACCGCTACGGCATCACGCTGGCGGCTGACATGTACGTACAGGAAGACACCACCGGCAAACTGCCGGCCATAGCCGTCTGCGGCCCTTTCGGGGCAGTCAAGGAACAGGCAGCCGGACTTTATGCCCAGACAATGGCGGAGCGCGGCTTTCTTACCATAGCCTTTGACCCTTCATACACAGGAGAGAGCGGAGGCGAACCCCGGCACATGGTATCGCCCGACATCAATACAGAGGACTTTTCGGCAGCCGTTGATTTCCTGGTCACCAACGACAAGGTGGATTCGGAGCGGGTCGGCATCATCGGTATTTGCGGCTGGGGCGGACTGGCCATCAATGCAGCTGCAGCTGATCCGCGCATCAAGGCCACCGTCGCATCCACCATGTATGACATGAGCCGCGTCAGTGCCAACGGCTATTTCGATACGGATGACAATGCCGAAGCCCGCAATGCACTCCGCAAGACATTGGCAGAGCAACGTACCGAAGATTTCCGCAACGGTTTCCCGAAACCAGGCGGCGGTGTGCCCGATGAACTGCCTGCCGATGCTCCGCAGTTCTTCAAGGACTACCATGCCTACTACAAGACCAGGCGCGGGTATCACAAGCGTTCGCTCAACTCCAATCAGGGCCGCAATGCCACAGGAGCCATCCCGTTCATCAACTTTCCTCTCATGAGCCGTGCCGATGAAATCGAAAATGCAGTGCTTGTCATCCACGGGGAAAAGGCGCACTCACGCTACTTCAGCGAAGATGCATTCAAGAAGCTGAAAGGCGGAAACAAGGAACTGATGATTATTCCCGGTGCCAACCATACCGACCTTTACGACAATCTTGCAGTCATTCCGTTCGACAAAATGGAACGCTTTTTCAGAGCGGAGTTCGACCGCACCGCCGGTTTCCCGACGAACCCGAATTCCCAGACGAAGCCTGGAACAGAAGCCAAAGAGCCGATGCAGGACGACGGAATTGTTCGTCTGTCGAAAATCGAGGTTTACCCGCAGCATCTTGACGAGTATATGAAATATGCTGCCGAAGTTGGCGAAATCTCGCTGCGCACCGAGCCCGGAGTACTGACCATGTATGCAGTCTGCGAGAAAGAGAATCCATGCCGGATAACCATTCTCGAAACATACGCGAGCCGTGAAGCCTACGGGAAGCACATCGCCTCTGAACACTTCCAAAAATACAAGCAGGGAACTCTGCACATGATCAAGACTTTGGTTTTATCTGACCAGACACCACTCAACCCGGCAAACCGCATAACCAATTTCATAGAATGAACGATATGAAAATGTTGCATTCATCGTTTTTCTGTTGTCGCGACAGGTTTTGAGCCATAATCTTAAAGTGCCATGGTATATCCTTTTAGGACATCCCATGGCATTTATTGATTGCGGTTATTCATTCTGTACCGATTATCAGAATCGGATAAATTATTTCAACAGCGACTTCCGGTATTGGCCGGGAGACATGCCTGTATGGCGGCGGAACACTTTACATAAATGAGATGAATCTTCGTAATGGAGCCTGTCAGTAATGCTCTTGACGGAAAGACTGGTACTTTCAAGGAGGGCCTTCATTGCCAAAACCAGTTTCTCATCTATGATTTCCTTAGGAGTCTTTCCTATATGTTCCCTCATCAGCACAGAAAGATAATCCGAGGTGATACTCAGGGATTCGGCATAAAACGAGACATTATGCCGGGCCATATAATGACGCGACAGAAGCACATAGAAATCACCCAGCAATTTCCATTTGGAGCTATAATCAGTTACCGCAACATCTTCTTCATTTCTATTTATAATGTCTTCCATAACCATGAATAAAGACAGGACAGAATTGGCGATTATGGAGTCCGCCGTCTGTTTCCTGCAGATATTCCCGACGAGAATACATTGCTGCATCCACCTGTCAAACGGCTCCTTGTAGCTGTCTTTGATCTTCTGGACCGGACTCAGGTAAAGCTCATCCCACAAATTCAGCGATGTGATTCTTAAATATAGCTCGTGCACCCTTTCATTGGTGACCGACACATATCTGACCGAAAAATCATCGCTCCGCCTGCCGAGCTCTATGACCATGCCATTGAAAAGGAACACAACATCTCCCGGACGGATTTCATATTGTTTGAAATCAAAAACAAATGATGCCTGCCCTGACAGACACTGCAATATTATGCATCCTTCGATAAGAAAGGGTGTTCCGGGAGCAAAATCGGGCATGTATTCACCCGATGAGATTGTTGTTTGATTAATCAGTTTCATAATTTACCGCAAAAATAGCATCAAAACTTCATATTATTAATATAATATCGGAAATATACCGCAGCTATCGGTATTTATACCGCAATTATTCGGAAGAAGCGAGTTAAATTTGCGCCCGATTTTGAAAAATATTATCACATTATGAACATGAATCATAATTTTCTATTATCGTTGGCTGCCTGCTCTGTGATTTTGTCGGGCTGCCTGCAGCAGACAATGCAGGAAGAAGTACGGGAAGTGCCGGTAATGAGAGTCGCCGTCTCCGACTCAGTTTCTCTGAACGAAAGATTCAGTGCCACAATCGAAGGACGGCAGGATGTTGAAATCTATCCGCAATTGTCAGGTAAATTGACCCGCATTTGCGTAAAGGAAGGTCAGGATGTAAAGGCCGGACAGCTCCTTTTTGTAATTGACCAGATACCCTATCAGGCAGCTCTGCGGATGGCGGCCGCAAATGTTCATGCCGCAGAAAGCCAGGTTGCCACGGCCAGGCTCGAATGTGACAGCAAGCAGGCTCTTTTCGACGGGAAAGTGATCTCCGAGTATGAATTGCAGACCGCAAAAAACACTCTTGCGGTTGCCGAGGCATCTTTGGAGCAGGCCAGGGCCGCAGAGGTCGATGCCCGCAACAATCTGTCATATACGGAAATCAAAAGCCCGGTGAACGGTGTGATAGGCACACTGCCATATCGCGCCGGAGCGTTGGTTTCGCCACAGATTCCGCAGCCTCTCACGTCGGTCAGTGACAATGCCGAAATGTGGGTGTATTTCTCGATTTCCGAAAAGCAGCTGCAGGGTCTGATGAGACAGCACGGCTCCAAGAATGCTGCCCTGGCGGCCTTTCCTCCGGTTTCGCTTACCCTCTGCGACGGACATGAGTATCCGCAAAACGGACGAGTGGAGACAATCAGCGGAATTGTGAGTCCCCAGACCGGTGCAGTGCAGATAAAATGTGTGTTCCCCAACCCGGAACGTATGCTCTTCAGCGGAAGCACGGGCAATGTGATTATGCCGCATACTGAAAGAAATGTCATGGTAATCCCGAAGAACGCCACTTACGAGATTCAGGATAAAATCTATGTATATAAAGTCATTGGCGGCAAAGCTGAATCGGCAGAAATCTCAGTCGCACCGATGGATGACGGCAACAGCTATATGGTCCGTTCCGGTCTGGACAGCGGTGACGTGATTGTGACAGAAGGCGTCGGCTCGCTGCGTGACGGGCAGGCAATAAAAATCAGGGAGAGGAAAATATGAATCTGAAATTCTTTATTGACCGGCCGATATTGTCAATCGTAATATCGGTCACTATCGTATTGCTCGGTCTTGTGGGACTCGCCACTTTGCCGGTCGAGCAATATCCGGACATAGCCCCTCCGACTGTGAATGTGTGGGCAAGCTATCCGGGTGCAAACTCGGAAACAGTGATGAAGAGCGTAGTCGTCCCATTGGAGGAGTCCATAAACGGTGTGGAGGGCATGACATATATAACATCCGAGGCGTCAAACGACGGAAATGCCTCGCTGATGATATATTTCCGCCAGGGCACTGACCCGGACATGGCGGCGGTAAACGTGCAGAACCGCGTGGCTACCGCCCAGAGCCTCCTGCCTGCCGAAGTGGTGCAGATAGGAATCACCACCGAGAAGCAGCAGAATGCCGAACTGAAGACATTGGCGCTCTACGATCCAGAAGGCCGCTACAGCAAGCAGTTTCTCAACAACTATATCAAAATCAATGTAGAACCCCGCATAAAGCGTGTCCAGGGAGTAGGCAAGGTACAGCTGTACGGTTCTCCCTACAGTATGCGCCTATGGCTCAAGCCGGACCGTATGGCACAATACAGACTGGTTCCTGACGACATCGCGGCTTTGCTTGCAGGACAGAACATTGAGGCTGCGACAGGCTCTTTCGGAGAGAACCATGACAATGCAAACGTCTACACTATGAAGTAT
Organism: uncultured Bacteroidales bacterium; assembly: GCA_947177525.1. Lineage (GTDB taxonomy): Bacteria > Bacteroidota > Bacteroidia > Bacteroidales > UBA932 > Cryptobacteroides. The sequence continues at coordinate 9,718 of CAMWUW010000078.1, forward strand.
CGCGGACGCTTCACGACTGCTGAACAATTCGGTGACATTGTTGTAAAATCTCTCTCCAACGGGGATATCCTCCGTCTGAAAGATGTTGCAGATGTGGAACTCGGAGACGAGGACTATAACTTCGAGAACATTTTGAACGGCCAGCCGGCAGCAATGCTTACAGTCTATCAGACAGCGGGTTCAAATGCCTCGGCTGTCATCAAGGAAATAGACAAGGTGCTCGCTGATTGTGCGAAAGATCTTCCTAAGGGACTGGAATTTGTGACCATGAGCGACACCAACCGTTTCCTTTACGCCTCGATAAATGAAGTTGTGTGGGCATTGGTAATATCCATACTGCTTGTGGTGCTCGTGGTATATTTCTTCCTGCAGGACTTCAGGGCCACTCTTATCCCGACACTTGCCATATTCGTGTCGGTAATCGGAACATTCGGCTTCATGGCCGTTGCCGGATTCTCCATAAACCTGCTCACTCTGTTTGCCCTTGTACTTGCAATCGGTACGGTCGTTGACAATGCCATCATCGTGGTGGAATCGGTACAGTCGAAATTCGATGCAGGCTACAAGTCGTCATACATGGCTACAAATGATGCCATGAACGGAATAACCTCGGCAATTGTTGTTTCCACCATCATTTTTATGGCGGTATTTATCCCGACTTCAATGATGGGAGGCACATCGGGCACATTCTACAAGCAGTTCGGAATAACCATGGCTGTGGCAGTCGGCCTTTCGGCAGTAAACGCCTTGACGCTGTCTCCGGCACTCTGCGCAATGATGATGCGTCCGACCGAGGGAGACAAAGGCTTTTCGGCACGTATACGCAAGGCTTACAACGCCGCATTCACAGCCGTTCTGGAACGCTATAAGAACGGTGTGCTCTTTTTTGTGCGCCGTCCGGCTCTTGCATTTGCAGTGCTTTTCGCCGGCATCGGTCTGCTGTTCTGGCTTATGCGCACAACTCCGTCAGGCTTCGTTCCCGATGAAGACACAGGTACCGTAATCGTATCCATGAACACCAAACCGGGCACGTCATCCAGGAAAACGCTCAAGGTGCTCAAAGACTTCGACGAAAAACTTGCAGCAATACCCGGCGTGGAATACCGTGGAGGCGTGGGAGGCTATTCGTTTTCCGGCACAGGTCCGACAGCAGGCATTTTTTTCCTGTCGCTGAAGCATTGGGACGAGCGCAAGTCTCCGATGGAAAGTTCCGGTGCAATCGTGGACCAGATATATGCTCTCACCGACTCCATTCCAGACGCGAACTTCTTTGTGACGACTCCTCCGATGATCCCGGGATACGGCATGAGCAACGGTTTTGACCTATACCTACAGGACAAAGCCGGCGGTGATCTCAATGAGTTCAAGAAGGTGGCGGAAGAGTATGTGGAAGAACTTAACCGGCGTCCTGAAATCGAAATGGCATACTCGGCCTTTGACACCAGGTATCCCCAATATTGGGTGGACATTGACGCTGCACAGTGCGAGCGCGTAGGGGTAACTCCGGCTCAGGTGCTTTCCACAATGTCCGGATATTTCGGCGGCAGCTACGCCTCGAATTTCAACAGGTTCAGCAAGCTTTACCGCGTAATGCTCCAGGCGGATCCGTCAACACGCGTCACGCCGGAATCCATCCGTAATTTCTATGTCCGTACAGGAAACGGTGAAATGGCACCGCTGTCTCAGTTCGTCACCCTCACAAAGACCTACGGTCCGCAGTCCATTTCACGCTTCAACCTTTATAATTCAATCTCCGTGAACGGCAACGCTGCACCTGGATACAGCTCCGGTGACGCACTGAAAGCCATTGCCGAAACCGCCGAAAAAGTGCTTCCGCGCAACTATGGCTACGAACTTGGAGGCATAAGCCGCGAGGAGGCATCGACAGGAAACAATGCGATGATAATCTTTGCACTGTGCGCAATCCTCGTATTCCTCATTCTGGCCGGACTGTACGAAAGCCTGCTGCTGCCTTTGGTGGTGATTATCTCGATACCTTGCGGACTGATGGGCAGCTTCCTCTTTGCAAAACTTTTCGGTCTTGAGAACAACATCTATCTTCAGACAGGACTCATCATGCTCATCGGCCTGCTCGCAAAGACGGCAATCCTCATCACCGAGTATGC
>CAMWUW010000079.1 GCA_947177525.1 uncultured Bacteroidales bacterium
TGTACTCTCGACTAGTCGTGGGCAGCGGCAGATGTGTTTATGAGACAGCTTTTGATATCGTATTTATATGACATTTCAAATTCACCGTCAAGGAAATCCGGATATCTCAATCCCTCTTCTTTGGCCGTGGCTTTGAAAAACTCCATCTGAGTCATCATATCCGCCTTGGCTTCCGCAACCGAAGCCCCGGCTCCCGTAAACATTTCCTTAGTACAATAAACATCGTATGTACCGTCTTCAGCACGTTCGATAATCGCGTCTATAACTTTCTTTTCCATAATCATAGTGTTTTGCGGAAGGGGCTTTCCGGAATTTATTCAGCCTGCCGAAAGCCTGGTCACAGAGACTTTATGAGGCGGTTGACATATTCACTCATACTGAGTCCCTCCGTCTCGGCAAGTTGCTTCAGCTTTGCCTTTGTCGTAGCTTCTACTGTCAGGCCGATGGTTACAAGCGGACCTTCAGACGCCGTCTTGCGTCCAGCTCCCTTCCTCGCGCCTCCCCATGTTTTTTGTGTTTCTTCCATAATATTGTTATATTTGTATTTCAAATCCTTGCGGGGAAGGAGGAGCCACCCTCCTCCCCCTTTGGTTAGCGATAATTTCCTATCGAAATTCTCAGCTTTCCAATCCAAATAATCAGCTGAATTTTTACTTTCATTTGGACAAGGATTTAATCGGAAGTTTTCATATAGGAGCTTCCGGTCTCCCGCCCCTCGACCGAGGGGCTTTTTTATTTATTTCAATGAACTCGCATCTGATTGCACTACAAAGATATAAATAATATCTTGAATTACAAAATAAATCAAAGCTATTTCACGGAAATTTCAAACAAATCTTGCAGTTTTCAAATTTATTCCTACCTTTGCCGATGCTATACCAATAAATATCACATCTATCTTTTCTGCCGGGAAAGTATTTTCACGAAGAAATATAGATAATTGCCTTGCATAAGGGTCCGCGCCGCGAAAGTAGGCGCAACAATCGGCAGAGATGTTGTGTTGGTATAGCGCCCTAAGTGCAAGGCTTTTATCATTTAATAAGTTGTAATATGCTATACCAACACAACACCTCCATCAGCACGAAAGCGCTGAGAGCAGCCAAGGAAGCCTTGGCGAACGCCATTGAAGGGACCGCGACACTCGCAGGTATCTTCTCATCTTTGAGAATGTTTTCCGAGGACGGCACCTGTCCTCTTGACTCACAGATCATGAGTGACTGTGACTCCATGATGACCGTGATGAACCGTCTCCTATATGAGCAGGACAGCAAACTCAAGCACCTACAAATGATGCAGATTGCAGAGAGGAAGGCTGAGCAGCTTGTGGCAAGGTCAAAAGCCAGTTCCGGAGCACATATCGAGACCAATGTTTCTGCTGCAATATAAGGAGGGCCGGATTATGGATATGTACAAATCATTTACATATACGCTAAATGCGTTCAATCGCGCACGTCGTAATCTGCAATTGACAGTCGAAGATATTGAAGCGCAGTTCAAGATGTTGCCAGAAAGCGAACAGTCCAGATTTAAGAGTATTTATGACAGAATCGATACACATCTGTCGGATGCACATGGGGACATCTGTGCTTTGAGTGCTCTGATACTGAAATACAAAACTGCCGAAATCGCTTCCGTTGCCCTTAAAGATATTAAGCTATGAGTCCGGTACAGCAGCTTACTGAGGTCGCAGTGCGTCTTCAGATGGAATCAATAAGGATTCGGAACATAATGAACTCCATCCCGGAACATGCCTGGAAAAAGTGTTACAATTCTATTTTCAGTGACATGCAGGATGAGTTGAACAGCGCATCAGTCTCTGCGACGGAACTTGTTTTCGAACTGTATTGCGCAGAAGACAAGCCGGCCAAGAAATGACATGAGGAATGGGTGCCGGAAAGCACCCTGTTTGAATAGACATTTTCCCTCGCCGTCGCGAGATGCCGAGGGTTTTATAGAAAAATCGTTATATTTGTAAACAACAGCAAAATGTTATGGGAGATTTTATCTATGGAGTGATTAAGGGATTCCTTATTTCCATTATTCCGATTGCTATACTTTTGGGCCTTGGTTTAATAGGTCTTGCATGGCCTTGGCTTAAATTCCTTGTCTATGGAGTGGCAGGTCTCATATCCATTCTTATATTATGGACAATCTTGCTAATTGTATTGTTTCCTGAAATCAGAAAACATAATCTCGGGTGGCCGTTGACTTATGGCTATATCTGGAGGAAGATATGGCCGTTCCGGAAAAAATATGGCACTGCAATCAACAGAAAATTCCTAAAACGCTATGAAAAGGAACGAAGGGCAGAGCGGAATCACAATATAATATTATTTTTAATGGTGCTCGGAATTATTGTCAGCCTCATATTCGCTACGCTTTGTATTGTGAAGACCTTGGAAATGTGGGCTGTTGTACTGATAACAATAGCTGAGGGAATATTTTTGTCGTGTTGTGGATTTGGAATCAGTAAACTTGTCACCGTCATGAAAGACGAATATAAACTTTATGAATATGAAACACTTGGTACTAATAGCAATGGCCAATATTTGTTGACGGAAGAAGGAAGACAACGTCTTGAAAAAATAAGAAAAGATGAAAATAACAGAGCAACAATTATTTCTATAAGTCTGCTGGCACTGTTTATGGTGGTCGTCGCTGTATGCATAACATATATTTAGAAACTGTTTTATTTTTTACCATAAACTTGTCCTTTAATAGCCGCCCGAATGCGGCTATTTTTGTGCCATAAATTCATGTATTATGGCAAAGACTATCAAGGAAGAGGACCTCAGGCTGAATATCATTGTGAACGGTGATGCAGGCCGGAAGCAGATTCTGGATTTAGAATATTCAGTCACACAATTGACAGAAAAAGTCAAGAAGCAGAAGACTGAACTGGAAAACCTTGAAAAACAAGGAAAGAAAGATTCGCAGGAATACCGCAACCTTGCAATGCAGCTTGGCAAGAACGACAAGGCACTTGAATCCAACAGAACCAGGCTTGAGTCTCTGAGACGACAGCAGAGTGTCAATACCATGACCATGGAGGAACTCCGCAAGCACATAAATGCCACAAAAATTGCTTTGAACAGTGCTGTGCCTGGAACTGAAAACTGGAAAAGGCTCCAGAAAGAACTCTCCATTTCTAAAATGAGAATGGGTGAACTCCGAGATGGTGCTGAAGCCACTAAAACCACATTGTGCAGTTTTGCTAAGACAATCAATCAGTTTGCAGGTCTTATAACAGGAGGTATTGCTGTTTTTTACAAAATATCAGGAGCACTCACCAAAACAACAAGAGCATATCTGGAATATGATGAGGCATTGACAGATGCCATGAAGACAACCAATCTCAGTAAGGCGGGAATCACCGCCCTGAGCGAACGTCTGAAGAAAATCGACACCAAGACAGCCCAGAATGAGCTGCTTGCACTTGTGCGTGCTGGCGGCAAGCTCGGAGTAGAGGGTGCAGATAATCTGTTGGGATTCACCCGTGCTGCAGACAAGATAAACGTTGCCCTGAGCGATGACCTTGGAGGAAATGCGGAAGCCGCCATCACGGCCATCGGAAAGATGACAGACATCTTCAACCTTCAAGAAGAATTCGGCATCGAGAAGGCCATGCTGAAAGTCGGTTCTGCAATCAATGAGCTTGGAATGGCATCAACCGCCAACGAGGGGTATATTGTGGACTTCTCCAAACGTCTTGCCGGTATAGCTCCTAATGCAGACATAAGCATAGACAAGGTTCTCGGAATGGCAGCCACACTTGACAAATACGGCCAGCAAGCAGAAACAGCATCGACAGCAATAGGCCAAACGATAATGGCGATGTTCAAGAGGACTGAGACTTTTGCTGGAATAGCAAAGATGCCTCTGCAGGAGTTTGCAGACTTGCTCAACAAAGACGTGAACGAAGCTCTGCTTCGTGTCTTAGAGGGAATGAATGACGGTGGCGGTCTGTCATCTGTGGTGGCAGCTATGGACGAAATGCACCTGAACGGGCAGAGGGCATCAACCGTCTTAGGTACATTGTCAAAGAACATCAATGAATTGAGATCCCAGCAGCAGCTTGCCAACCAGGCATTCGAGGAGGGAATTTCATTGGATAATGAGTTTGAGACAAAGAACACCTCCTTGACTGCTCAAATGGAGAAGAGGAAAAAGGCTATCCTTGAAAACGTAGTGGCAATCGGGCAGCAACTTATGCCTGTATTAAATAAAGTGATGGATGTTTCAGAAATAGGAATAGGCCTATTGTCAAACGCCATTTCCCTTGGCATGAGACTTAAAGGAGTGATTATTGCCTTGGCCGCGGTTTATGCAACAAAAAAAGCAATTGTCATTGGCAATAATGCTGTCAGCAAAGCTAAAATAGCATTGGACAAGCTGAAAGTATTCTGGACAAATGCCAATCGTGTTGCTATTCTACGTGAAATCGCCACGATGAAAAGCAGCACAACAGCATTGTCAGCCATGTCTGCATCAACAAAGCTACTCATAGGAGTAAAAAGTCTCCTTGTCGGTAATCTAAGAGCGGCAGGTATTGCCTTTAAAGCATTTGGGACATCTGTCAAAACCGCTATGGGGCCTGTCGGATGGATTGTTATGGGAATTGAGGCTGTAGTCGGAGTCATCGCCCTATTGCGAAAAAAATCAGGTGAAGCCACCAAAGCACTCCGGGAGCTTAACAAGCAGACCAAGGACACCGCTTCAGGATATGTCGAGGCAAAGACCAAAATCGATGAAGAACGCCGGTCACTTGAAAGCCTTTTGGATTCTGTCAGAAAAGCTAATCTCGGAAGCAAGGAGCGTGCTGACGCCATCAAGAGAATCAATGACAGATACGGGGATTATCTTCCGAAACTTCTGACAGAAAAGAGTTCAAATGAAGAAATTGAGACGGCCCTGAAGAATGTGAACACCCAGCTGGAGAAAAAGATTCTCCTTCAGGCAAAGGAAAACGAGCTTCAGGACGTGCTGAAGCATAAGACCGATACCGTCAAGGCTGCACTCGAATCATATCAGATTCTATTTGAGAAGATAAATGGCCGAAAGATGAATGCCGCCGAGATTACATCGATGACTGATATTCTCAGCAGGACATACGACAATGTGCAGAAAGACAATTCTGACTTGAATTACAGAGGGCATGCCAAGGAGTCATTCAAAACGTCCGGAAAAAAATTCCGCCAAGAGCGCAGAGCGATAGGAATAACCCCGAATAGCAACAGTCAAAAGAGAATGTTGTGGAACATCAATGAGGAATTTCAGGAGGCGATACGTAACGGCAAGGAACTCAAGGCTGTTGTGGATGGTCTTTACGGCCCGGCTGACAGTAATGGCGGCACATCATCTTCGCCCGGAGGGGATGGGAATGCATATGCAGATTCCGGCAGCACTGCTTACAGCTCCGGAGGCAGCAACAACAAATGGAGCCTTGAAAAGGACGAGAATCACATGCAACAGGTGCTGGCTCTGAAAGACAAGTATGCAAAAAAAGAAATTGCGTCTGAAGAAGACTACAAACGTCAGATACTGGAGCTGGAGATAAAGTCCCTTGAGGAAAGGATTGCCTCAAACAAGGAATCGGGAGAAGAGCTGCTGAAACTTAAGAACCAGCTTGCCGACAAGAGGATTGCCCTTGAGGAGCATGCGACAAAGGAGTCTGAAAAGAAAGCCAAGGAAGAGGAAAGAGTGGCCAAGGAAAGTGCAGCACTCATAGAAGACGCCAACAACGACAAGGTTGCAGCCGAAAACAGGAGATACAGGGAAGAACAGGCCAAATTCAAGGGTAATGCAGCTGCACTGGAAGCCGTGGAGCGAAAGCACCAGGCGAATCTCAGGAAGATTATGCTTGATGGTATCTCCGAACGGGAAGCTGACGCAAAGCGCGACCGGGACATTGCCATCGCCACAGCACAGAACAGGCATACTGCAGAACTGGCTTCCTTCCATGGGACAAGGCGCGAACTGAAAGCCCTTAAGCAGCAACAGGCAAAGGAACTTGCACAGATAGACCTGGACTATGTGAACAAAATGAAAGATATCCTTGACGATGTAATGAACCTTGATACCGGAGAGGTGACCATTGCTTTTGAAGGAATCTCAGATGCTGAGCTTGATTCCATAAAGATGAAACTTCAGGAGATAATAGCTTTGAAGAATCAAGTGGAAAGCAAGACCGGATCTTCAGGAACAGGAAATACAGGAGGCAATGCTGGAGGTGCCAGTACAGGCAACACAGATGGCCCGCATTCCCTGCTGGAAGGCACGGGAGGCGGAGACCTGTTTGGTGTGTCGCAGGACCAGTGGCAGACATTCTTTGATAATCTTGCAGAAGGTAAATTCGGTGCAGAAGGGCTGGCTACCACAGTGCAGGCCGTAGGTGGGGCAGCACAGGAGGCAATGAAACTTGCATCAATGTGGGCAGAAAAACAGACTGCGGTAGAGAACAAGCTGCTCAAGGAATACCAGAAATCCAATGACAAGAAAAAGAAGGATCTTCAGGACCGCTTGGATGCAGGATTGATAACAGAGGCCCACTACAATGCAGAGAACGAGCGCATGGATGCTGATTATGATGCTTATCAGGAAGAGTTACAGCTGAAGCAGGCCAAGAGGCAGAAGCAGATGCAGCTTACACAGGCTATAATAAATACGGCGTTGGGAGTAACCATGACACTTGCACAGTGGGGAATCCCATGGGGTCTCATACCCGCCGGTATCATGGCAGCAATGGGAGCAGCTGAGATAGCAATGATAGCATCAACCCCCATCACTACCGGTGCAGAAGACGGAGGTTTTGGAGGAGAAGTCATCCGTGCCCAGGACGGCAAGAAATTCAAATCCAGACTCTCTCCGGATAAAAGAGGATTCATCAGTTCCCCTACCCTTCTTGTCAGCGAGAACGGACAGGAATACGTCATCCCCAAAGAAGGTCTTGAAAATCCGACACTCCTGCCTTTCATCAATACTATGGAAACTGCCAGGAAAAACGGACAGCTTAGAAATCTGAATTTTGAGGCCATCTATCCAGTTGTAACCGGACGTGCTGCAGGAGGATTCGCTGCAGACAATTCATATCATGAGACAAAATATTTGACGACAGGCTCCGACCCCGAATTGAAGGAACTCTTTTCAAAACTTCTTGACAGACTTAGCAGACCAATCACTGCAGAGGTATCCTTGTTCGGGAAAAAGGGAATAATTGAGAAACAGGAAGAATATCAACGATACAAAAACAAAGGGAAATTATGATTGAAATAATTACAGACAACGGAACAGCATTAGACTTAGCACCGGACGTTGAATTCACAATAGAGATGGAAAACCCGTTGCTTTCTGACGACCTTATGCCTGTGCCATTCTCCACATCAATTGCCTTTCTCCCTACGCCAGGCAATATGGCTGCATTCGGATACATCGGCGCAATGATGCTTGAACCGTCTGTAAAAGCCCTGCCTGTTACGATATTTGCAGCAGGCATGCCTGTCATCAAAGGTTCTCTATTATATGACGGCATTGAGGACGGGAAACTTAACTATACATTTGCCGGCAAAAACATAGATGATGCATTGACAGGCAACATCAGCGAAACAACAGAGCTTACCAAGACCGACAACTCCACAGATACCTTAAAAATGATTATCGCATCACGTACAGGAGACAGAAGTCTTGATTTCGGCACGCCAATGCTTGTCAACACCCAGCAGACAGGAAAGATTGACACACCAGGAGAGAATCAAGAGGTAGAGCCGGATGTCAAATTCAAGAATTACACTCATAAGACGATTGACACCCCATTTGCTCCAGCCATAAAAGTGTCAGCCATACTGAACGGGAAAATAAGCCCGGACAAATTGCCAGAACCAAGTCAGAAATTATATGATTCTTTGGCAGTATTGGGCCTTTACTCTACCGAGGACTCCGTAAACGGCTATCCTTTGGACAATGGCGGGACCCCATGTATCAATCTTGCCGATAAACTTCCGGAATGTACGGTAAAAGACTTTGTTTCCAATATTCTGAAAATCCTGTGCGCATCAGTATGGGCAGATCACGACTCATTGTATTTACGTCAGAATTCTGATATACTTGAATGCGATGAATATGACGATTGGAACGGGAAAATATCCGACATCTACTCCATTGGCTACAACGATGGTGAGAAATATTCGTTTGCTTATGCAGATGATGAATCCCAGGACATCTATGACCCGAATCTCAACACACAAACACCTGTGGACACCTATATGGGCGTCTGGGATTTAATATCTGCTTTTGGCAGTGACAACAATGCCATCATAAGAGATTCTGATACAAAAGACGTATTCTGCTTGGACAAAAGATATCAACTCGCCGACAGCATTTTCAGGTATAACGGCGAATCCTGCAAGCTGCCGGATGAAAGTTCCGACAATAGAAAGGAAGTAAAATCAGATTTTCATCTCGTGCGGTGCATTCCCGTAAATTGTCGGCAATATGACACACAACATATAGGAAAAATTCTCATGTGCCCACGCATCGATTTTCCGGCGCTTGACGGCGAACGCCCCAAAGATGTACATATAGGCATACTATCACACAACCAATTGACTGACAAAGGCCAAATTCCATATGGTTCGCAATTGTATGAGGACGATTTCATTGACACTGACTATCCCCCTGAATGCCACCCCAACTTTAAGACTGGACTTTCCATAATACCAGGAGACTTGATGAACGGGCCTCACAAGGCTTATTCAAGCTGGATAAGCCGACGCAAACAAATAGTGAAGACAGACCTGAATCTTTCAATACAGGAGATATCGTCACTCAAGCTTTACAAGAAAGTATATTTCTGCGGCAGATATTGGCTCATTAAGAAAATAACATGCACCTACCTATCTGACAGAATTGAATGCAGTGGTGAATTCGCCTCTATTTAATGTCCTTTCGCAAAGTAATTCCGACATATAATTTTGCAAATAATAAAAACGTGATATGATATTTGAAAACATATATGAGAATTCACCTGTGCTGACAGTAGGCGCCGCTTCAACACTCAAGTTGTCAGAAGTCCCTATTGACAACGGCATTGTCAATTTCCGTTTTCGCATAATATCACGTCAACCAGGAAACACAAGGCCTCCGATAACGCAATTGCAGGTAGACTTCCAACTTCAGGCAAAGAGAAGTACAGTTACTTTGAAATTAAAGGAGATGCTTCAGTCGGCAAAAAGACATCTTATTCCGGATTCTTATGGTTTTTTACCCCATGTCATCATTTCTGCAGAATGCCAAGAGGATACGGCAGAATGGGAAAGTTCGGTCATATACGGGAAATGCACCCCTTTTGATTTCCAGAAGTTGTCACAGGCAGGCATCTGGTGGACAATGCGTCCGCAAGAAGTACGCACATTCATACATGGCGAAGAAAAGCTGACAACATTAATTCCCCAGATTAAGTCAAATGAAAGCCTTAATGTCAGAGTCCTCACGAAGGTATATTTCCGTTTTCTGACTCCTCATGAATTTCTGTTGGAAAATTTTGATATTGAATCTTTATTTTCTGGACGTTTTGTTACCATAGATTGTTCATATAATACAATCCGTGCTTTAGCTGCCATACAGGAATTTGATGACATAATTGCTGCATACGATATTTACATTGAAGGATATGAGCAAAATGCCCAAAGATTCATTGTAAATACAAACCAACGGGTCAAAGAATTCCGTTTCAGAAATTCATTGGGCATCTATGATTACATCTATGCCGTTGGTGAAGAGTCACAAGAACTGCAAACAGAAGTAGGCACATTTACAAACTCCGGAGTGGAAACAGAGACCTCAAATACAAGCAAATTATACTTCAATTCAAATTCAGGTTACATTGACACTTCCGAGCAAATCAGATTTTGGAATAATTTCCTTGAGTCAGATGAAAGATATGTACTTGATAATGACAAACAGCCACCCATTACAAACGACAGGTGGCACAAAATCGCCATCGATGAGGCTGAAAGCAAAACAAAAAACGGTGAACTGAACGCAATTACTTTCAAGTGGCATTTTGCAGAAGATTTGGGCGCCCGTATTGCCAAAAGAGAGTCAATGCTCCCATACATTAAAATGAATATATGATGACGCACCAGCACTTCAAAGGAGATTTCATAAGAACTGAATATTTTTATCGTACAGATGATCATGGGAATCAAATACAGATTCCTGTCCCCGAACATGTACGCATTGAATACTTCACTAAAGAATTCAGTGGCAAATATGTTGTAGAGCGTAACGGAGCGGCATTCAGTTCCTGCTCATTATCAGAAGACGGCATGAGTCTAATTGCGAACATCGCACTCAGTCGCTCCCATATCGGATGCGGGGAAATGTTGAGCAGAATAATAATATTCATTTCTGACAACGAGTTTCCTGACGGCATCCGTGCCATACCGATAAACATTTCCACGGGACTGGTATTATGGCATGGAAACTCAGACTCCTGCCCTACATCACATGGAGTAAACATACTGTCCCCTGTACTGCATGGTTATTCTGCGTATGAACTGGCCAAAGAATATGGCTATGACGGAACAGAGGAAGAATATTCCATGAATCCTGTCAGGATTGTCAATCAGTTCACAGGCCTTAAAGAAACTCTTACAGAAGCTATTCTGGAAGAAAGGACCCGAGCCACCACTGCAGAAAAGAATCTGGCAGATGCAATGCCGAAGTACCTCACTGTTGAAATCGACAACAACCCTATGGTCATTTCGCACGGGCTCAATCGCTTCCCCTCAGTAACGGTGGTTTCATCTGACAAAGAAGAGGTGGAATGTGTGGTAAGATACGAAAGCAAGGATATCGTCTCCGTTTCATGGAACGGTGAATTAAGCGGTATGATATATTTAATATGATAACATTATGGCAAACAGAAAGTTTTTTGTTGACATAGACCTCGGAGGAAACAAAATCCTTCAGGTTCTGCTGGAAGGACTGGCCGCCGATCCGGCCGCAAAGGCAAAAGGACGGATTTATTACAACACCACGGACAATAAAATCAAGTATTATAACGGAACTGCATGGTGCACTATAGCCGACCAGGCAGAACTGGCAGCAGTGGCCACAGCCTCGGCGACAGAGATTAGCGGCATAAAGACCCGCCTGACGACACTTGAGGACAATGGTGCGGGGGCCACTGGTCAAATTACAGAATTGGACAAAAAAGTCACAGCATTACAGTTACAGGCAAACAGCTATGGTAAGGCAATTGCAGAGATTCCTCAAAAAACCGACAGCAGAATCAAGGATGGACTGAGCTGTGCATATAATTCTTCTGACAAGACAATAACTTTGAACTATGTAGACTCAACCGGGAATGAGGAAATCCTGGGGAACATTGATGCATCCATATTCATCCGTGATTCCATGGTCAAGGATGTAGAGCTTGTCGTAAACCCTGGCAC
>CAMWUW010000080.1 GCA_947177525.1 uncultured Bacteroidales bacterium
ATACCATAAAATATAGAACAAACTATTTCGTTGCTGCAATCTATTCTTTTCTATAAGCTTTGATAAGTATCTCAAGTTCAAGAGTTGCTTTACGAACCCTCAAGCCAGCCTGCTTGTTACCTTGTTTTTTGCTGACTCTTCTGCAAATGTTGCACAAAGTGAGTTAATTTGCTCCATCAATGCAATTATAATCAAACAGTTAACAATCCAAATCAGCAGTTATAAATGTAAATATGTCCTGAAACGCACGCTCTCGAGAAAGCCCACATCATTATGAATAAGAAAGTCCCCATAACCTCAACAGTTACAGGGACTTCAAGAGTATTTAATCTATAAGATTACTTGTTGAGAGCCTGAGCCACATCAACAGCACATGCAACAGTACATCCTACCATCGGATTGTTGCCGATGCCGAGGAAGCCCATCATCTCTACGTGGGCAGGAACTGATGAAGAACCTGCGAACTGGGCGTCAGAGTGCATGCGGCCCATTGTGTCGGTCATGCCGTATGAAGCAGGACCTGCGGCCATGTTGTCCGGGTGAAGGGTACGGCCTGTACCACCGCCTGACGCTACTGAGAAATATGGCTTGCCTGCGAGGACACGCTCTTTCTTGTAGGTACCTGCAACAGGGTGCTGGAAACGGGTAGGGTTGGTTGAGTTACCTGTGATGGAAACGTCAACTCCCTCATGCCACATGATTGCAACGCCTTCGCGTACATCGTCTGCACCGTAGCACTTAACCTTTGCACGAGGACCGTCGCTGTAAGCTATTTCCCTTACGACCTTAAGCTCACCTGAGTAGTAGTCGAACTCAGTCTGTACGTATGTGAAGCCGTTGATGCGTGAAATGATCTGGGCAGCGTCCTTTCCGAGACCGTTGAGGATACAGCGGAGAGGCTCCTTGCGTACCTTGTCAGCCTTTGCAGCAATCTTGATTGCTCCCTCAGCAGCTGCGAATGACTCGTGGCCTGCAAGGAAAGCGAAGCATTTTGTCTCCTCACGAAGAAGCATGGCTGCAAGGTTTCCGTGGCCGAGACCAACCTTACGGTCATCAGCTACTGAACCAGGGATGCAGAATGCCTGAAGACCGATTCCGATTGCCTCGGCAGCCTCAGCTGCAGTCTTGCATCCTTTCTTTATTGCGATTGCTGAACCTACAACGTAAGCCCATTTTGCGTTCTCGAAGCAGATAGGCTGTGTCTCCTCACAAGTGAGGTAAGGATCAAGACCATACTGCTCGCAGATTGCGTTAGCCTCTTCGATATCCTTGATACCGTTCTCGTTAAGTGCAGCGAGGATCTGTTTGATACGGCGATCCTGGCTCTCGAATTTAACTTCTCTAATCATAGTCTTATCCTCCTGTTATTCGTGACGTGGGTCAATGTATTTAACTGCACCGGCCTCTTTAGTGAAGCGTCCGTAAGAACCGGTAACCTTCTTAAGAGCTTCGTTTGCGTCCGTACCTTTCTTGATCTCGTCCATGAACTTGCCGAGATGAACGAACTCGTATCCGCAGATCTCGTCGTTCTTGTCAAGTGCGAGGGTCTTGATATATCCCTCAGCCATCTCAAGGTAGCGCGGACCCTTTGCGAGAGTTCCGTAAAGAGTTCCCACCTGGCTGCGGAGACCCTTTCCGAGGTCCTCAAGACCTGCACCGATCATAAGGCCGCCCTCTGAGAATGCAGACTGGGTACGTCCATAGACAATCTGGAGGAAAAGCTCGCGCATAGCTGTATTGATTGCATCACACACGAGGTCAGTGTTGAGAGCCTCGAGGATAGTCTTGCCAGGGAGAATCTCAGACGCCATTGCAGCGGAATGAGTCATTCCTGAGCAGCCGATAGTCTCCACGAGAGCCTCCTGGATAACACCCTCCTTTACATTAAGGGTAAGCTTGCAGGCACCCTGCTGAGGAGCGCACCAGCCGATACCGTGGGTAAGGCCTGAGATGTCAGTGATTTCTTTTGATTTCACCCATTTTCCCTCTTCAGGAATAGGAGCGGGACCATGATTCGGTCCTTTTTTGACGCAGCACATCTGCTGCACTTCGTGTGAATAAACCATACGTTTGTTATTTAGTTATAAAAATCTTCATACGCAGGTCCTGCATGGCCTCAGCATAACGCCTATGCCGGACAGAAACCGGAGCGGCGCAAAGATAATAAAAATTTTATCACGGCGCACCAAATACAGAACATAATGGATATGCGCATATACGGTCAAAAGCACTATATTTGCATGGTTTCGCATTATGATCATGCAATTTTTATTGAAATGAAATTCCATATAGATTCAGAATACAGGCCTTCAGGCGACCAGCCGGCAGCAATCGAGGGCATCTGCAACGCCCTCAACGACGGTGTGGATGCAGTGACGCTCCTCGGCGTGACAGGCTCAGGCAAGACTTTTACCATGGCGAATGTCATCGAGAAGCTCCAGCGTCCAGCCCTTATATTGAGCCACAACAAGACACTTGCAGCCCAGCTTTACGGCGAATTCAAATCTTTCTTTCCCAACAATGCAGTGGAATATTTCGTATCATATTACGACTATTACCAGCCGGAGGCATACCTTCCGGTCACTGACACCTATATAGAGAAAGACCTCAGCATCAACGACGAAATCGAAAAACTGCGTCTGAGCGCAGCATCCGCCCTGCTTTCCGGCAGAAGGGACGTAATAGTAATATCCAGCGTATCATGCCTTTACGGAATCGGCAATCCCGAGGACTTTCATGCACAGACAGTAAAGGTGAAACAGGGAGAGCAGAGAAGCATGACGCGCCTGCTGTACCAGCTCGTTGACGCACTGTATTCACGAACGGAGACCGACTTCAAGCGGGGGACATTCAGGGTTCGCGGAGACACGGTAGACATCTGCATAGGCTATGGGGACAATGCAGTCCGCATAGAATTTTTCGGAGATGAAGTGGACCGCATATCAGTGATTGACCCGGTCAGCGGAGCATCGCTTGAAGACATCGGGGAGATATCCATCTATCCTGCAGGAAATTTCGTCACCACGAAAGAACGCAGCATCAGGGCAATCAGTCAGATACAGGATGACATGACAGCCCAATGCGAATATTTCAACTCAATCGGCAAACACCTCGAGGCCAAGAGGCTCAAGCAACGCGTTGAATACGATCTCGAGTTCATAAAGGAAATGGGATATTGCCCCGGTATTGAGAATTATTCCAGATATTTCGACGGGAGGACCGAAGGCATGCGGCCGTTCTGCCTCATTGACTACTTCCCGAAAGACTTCATCACCTTCATTGATGAAAGCCATGTGACACTGCCTCAGATACGCGCAATGTACGGCGGAGACCACTCCCGCAAAAGCGTACTTGTCGACTATGGATTCAGGCTTCCGGCCGCCGCGGACAACAGGCCTCTCAAATTCGATGAATTCGAAGCCATTACCGGGCAGAAGGTGTTCGTCAGCGCAACTCCGGCAGACTACGAGCTTGAGAAATCGGAAGGCCTGATAGTGGAGCAGATTGTGAGGCCGACAGGTCTCCTGGACCCTCCTATAGAAGTAAGGCCGACGAAGAATCAGGTAGATGATCTGCTTGAAGAAATACGCGTAAGGGCAGAGCTTGACGAGAGGGTTCTTGTCACGACCCTGACAAAGCGCATGGCGGAAGAGCTTGAAAAATATTTCACCAAGATGGGAGTCAGATGCCGCTATATACACTCGGACGTCGACACCATGGAAAGAGTACAGATTATAGAGGACTTCAAGAACGGACTCTTCGACGTACTTGTCGGAGTCAACCTGCTCAGGGAAGGCCTGGACATCCCTACTGTGTCACTTGTGGCCATACTGGATGCCGACAAGGAGGGTTTCCTGAGAAGCGGAAGGGCACTCACACAGACAGCAGGCCGTGCGGCAAGGAACGTGAACGGACTCGTGATAATGTATGCAGACACAATAACGGACTCAATGAGGCAGACCATATACGAGACCGACCGAAGACGCACAAAGCAGATGGAGTACAACAAGCTCCATGGAATAACCCCGAGACAGGTTACAGTGAAGAAGAATCTGCTGCTGGAAGACGCCGGGGCAGGCGGAGGCGGAACGACGTCATACGGAAGACAGGCCTGGGCGGATGTGCGGGACGGCATTGCCGGACAGCCGGGCGGAGAAGGAAGGCAGCGCAATCCGAGAATTGCAGGCACAGTGTCAGGAAAGGTAAGCGCAGCCAATTCGTATGATGACCCGGCATATATCCCGGACCCGACAGACCTCGGCAGCGGAACAGTCAGCGTAGGCCTTGGCCACGACTCCAGACGTGAATCCAATTCGGCATACAAGGACGGATACATACAGGCAGACCTTGCCGCTGTACTCCAGGACCCTGTGATAAGAGCGATGAAACGTCCTCAGGTAGAGAAAGCCGTAGAGCAGGCCAAGCGCAACATGGAGAAGGCCGCATCTGAGCTGAACTTCCTTGCCGCGGCCAAATACCGCGACGAAATGTGGGCCTTGCAGCAATATCTTAAAGTCTGGAAGGAATAATTCATATAAAATTTACTTATATTTGTCCTGACGGACATACATACGCCTGTGCCACGGCAGACTTGCAGACGTATATGTACGCTTTGTGGAACACCGGGAGAATCATGCACACGGCAATCTCCCGCAAAAAAACGAACGGACATGGACCAGATCGACGAACTTTTCCCCAGGTACGACGCTTCAGGCAGAGAACTGATCCGCTCTGCCTTTCTCATAGCGGACGAGGCTTTGAAAGATCACAGACGCAGCAACGGCAAGCCCTTCATAGGACACCCAATGGCTGTCGCCCAAATAGCATGCGATGAAATCGGACTTTCAGCAGAGTGCGTTGCGGCAGTGTTCCTTCATGAAGCAACGAGATTCTTCCCGGACACGGACATAACCTCCGCCAAGTTCGGAAAAGACGTATATACAATAGTAGACGGGCTCAACAAAATCTCCACAATCAAGCCGAAAGACACGCGCCTGGAAGCGGAGAACTACAAGAGGCTCATCGTCTCATATTCCAAGGACCCGCGCGTAACGGTACTGAAAATCGCTGACCGTCTTGAGGTCATGCGCAGTCTTGACATGTTCCCTAAGCTCTCCAGGGAAAGGAAAATCCTGGAAACAATGATGCTGTACATCCCGCTTGCGCATCAGCTCGGGCTTTACAACATCAAGAGCGAGATGGAGGACATCTATTTCAGGCATGCAGAGCCGGAACAATACCGCGCCATAACCAATAAGCTCAAGAGCACCGAGCGAGACAGGCAGAAGCTCATGACACAGTTCATAGAGCCGCTGAAGCAGAAACTCTCCGACGAAGGCATATCCTACAAGCTGAAAATCAGGACAAAGACCGCCCTTTCCATTTACAAGAAGATGCAGAAGCAGAAAGTGCCGTTCGAGGGAGTGTTTGATGTATTCGCAATACGCTTCATCATAGACTGCGAGACGGACAGGGAGACGGAACATGCGTTGTGCTGGAAAGTGTTCTCATACGTGACCGAAGAGTACGAATCGGACACGAAGAGACTCAGGGACTGGATATCCAATCCCAAGCCCAACGGATACGAGTCACTGCACATAACTGTCAAGAACAAGGAAGGAAGCTTCCTCGAAGTCCAGATAAGGACAAAAAGGATGGATGACATGGCGGAAAGCGGCCTTGCATCCCACTGGTCATACAAGGGAATCAGGCATGAGGCGACCTTGGACAAATGGCTCGGAGCCGTAAGGAAGGCGCTTGAAAGCCCGCTCGGCTCAGACTCGGACCCGATGGCGGCATACTACGAAGACGATGTGCTTGAGCTGCCTGCAAAGGATGTATTCGTATTCACCCCTTCCGGAGAGCTTCGCAAGCTGCCCGCAGGTGCATCTGTGCTGGATTTCGCGTTCGACATACATTCCGGACTCGGCACAAGGTGCACCGGAGGAAAGATAAACGGCAAGGCCGTGAGAATCAATGAGAAGCTCAGCACCGGAGACGTGGTTGAAATCATGTCAGGGAAGAACCAGAAGCCGTCGGCCGACTGGCTCAATTTTGTCGTGACCGGAAAGGCCCGCACAAAAATCAAGCAGAAGCTGAGCGAAGTGGAATTCCAGCATGCGGCTGACGGCAAGGAGCTGCTTGAGAGGCGTCTGAAGAACTGGAAGATGGAGCTGGATGACGAGACGCTTGCAGCCATACTTAAGAAACTGCAGCTCAAGACAATAAACGCATTCTATGCTGCAGTCGGCAAGGAAGAGGTTGATGTGTCGGATGTCAAGTCGCTCATAACGGAAGCAAGAAGTCATGAGACTCCTCAGGCTGAAATTCCGGAAAAGAAAAGCCAGGGAGGAATCCGTGAGCACAAAGGAAATGACGACATACTTGTCATTGACGCGAAGAACGTCCGCGGACTGGACTACCGCATGGCAAAATGCTGCAATCCGGTGTTCGGGGATGATGTTTTCGGATTCGTCACGATAAAGGAGGGAGTCAAGATACACAGAATGTCATGCCCGAATGCGGCAAGGCTGATGGAAATGTACCCGTACAGGATACAGAAGGTAAAATGGAGCGACAACCCTGGAACAGGAAACTTCCAGACAGGCCTCAGGGTTACGGCCGCACAGGAGCCTTCGGTAATAAACGAGATTATGGACATAGTCAATTCGTTCCGCGCGTCTATAAGGATGTTCAATGTCACTGAGAACCAGAGGAACGGGACATACGACATAACCATGAAAATTGCCGTCCCGAGCAATCTGGAGCTTGACAAGGTAATCTCACAGATACGCAACCTGAGGAATGTGCTCAAAATAAACAGAATGTAATTGAAATACACGATAATATGCTAAAGGATTTTGACATAGAAGAAAGAGTCAGAGAAGCCAGGCGGCTTTTCAAGGAAGAAGGATATAACTGCTGCCAGGCAGTCGTCATGGCATACAGCGGCATTTGCGGCATTCCCGAGGAGACGGCGTCAGTACTTGCATCCGGCTTCGGAGGAGGAATGGGGCGCATGAGGGAAGTGTGCGGGACTGTCAGTGCCATGGTAATGCTGTGCGGCATGATGTCTCCGGCTGCAGATCCGTCGGACAAGGCCGCAAGGACCGCCAATTATGCACTCGTGCAGGAACTGGCAGGCAGATTCCGTGAAATAAACGGTTCTATTGTATGCCGGGAGCTTTTGGGCCTCGTCCCCATGGGCAGCAGAACAGCCAATGGCATAAACGAATCTCCGGAACCGTCAGACAGGACAGCGGAATATTACAAAAAACGTCCTTGCGAAGAACTTGTCGGCATTTCAGCGAGAATAATAGGCGAAAAACTCTCTGAAATGAAAAAGAAAGATTAATTTTGCGGCAAATAAACGGAAATGGATTACAACAAGGCTCATAAAGCTCATCCCTGGCATGGAATCAGCCCAGGGGAAAGGGTGCCCGAAGAAGTTCGGGCCTTCATAGAAATCGTACCTACAGATACTGTAAAATATGAAGTGGACAAGGAATCCGGATATCTGTCGCTGGACCGTCCGCAAAAATTCTCGAACATTGTTCCGTCTCTCTACGGCTTCATACCGAAGACGTATTGCGGTCCCCAGATGGCCGAACTGACCAACAAGGCCCTTGTGCGTTTTGATGTGGCCGGTGACGGAGATCCGCTTGACATCTGCGTACTTACGGAAAAAGATGTGACACACGGCGATGTCATAGTCAAGGCACGCCCTATCGGAGGTCTGAGGCTGCTGGACCACAACCAGGCAGATGACAAGATCGTTGCAGTGCTGCAGAATGACGCAGTATACGGGGCGATGACTGACATTGAGCAGGTTCCGGCAGACATAATCCGCAGGCTGATACACTATTTCAGCACCTACAAAGACATTCCGGGAGAGCACACAAGCAGGATGCAGTTCATCAGCATATACGGTTCCGATGTGGCAAAAGATGTAATCCTGAGATCCATGGCCGACTATAAGGACTACATTGCGGAGCACAAGGACTGATGCCGCATGCAGTCCAACCGGCTGCCACAACATCCGCCACCGGACAGCAGAGGCTCAACCATAAAATAATGAAAGGGATTTGCAGAATCAGCAAGTCCCTTTCATTATTTTATTTAGCGGCCGCCACCGGCCTTACCATATATGCCCCATCCGGACGGCTGTGCCGGACATTTTCAGAAACGCGTGAAAAATCCTTGGCGTACTGCGTCAATCATCCTCTGGTAATCATCAGCCCTCCTGCTGCATTCGAACAGATTGAATGAGTGAGGATCAAAGTTTCCGTATCCCCAGCACTCCATCCATTCGTGAACCATCTCATACTCCTCGTCCTTAGGATCTGCAAGAATGTCAAGTATGCGGATGTAGCCTTCCACGCCTCCGCAATCATCCGGAGGACAATTGCCCTCACCTCCAAGAATCTCAAGCCCAGGCTCGTCATAAGAGACATTGTCGTACTTCAGTTTGTCTATTAGTGTCACGCGGTGTATCCAGTCGTCACCGAAATCATATCTCAATACGCAGCTGTCACCCTTGTCAACAAGCAGTTCACCCAAAGTATGGCGCAATGCATCACGATAGCGGTTCTGCAAAAAGTCAGGCTCATCAACATGCTTTTCTATTTCAGACTGCCTGCGGTAGCTCACATTCCCCTTTATAATCTCATGAAGATGAGCGCCGGACCATCCTACGGAAAGCACCAGAAGTTCCCCGAGATAGCCCAAGTAGATATCAGAAGGTGCTGCAACCTCACGGTAGACACGACAAGGAGCACCGATAAGTTCAACACCGAGGACGTATTTGTCCACATCTTTTATTGATTGGTCAAACATCGGACTGACAAAAGTGTCAATCTGATTTTTAAAGAGATTTCTCATAAGTAAGTCAATAATTCATCCGATTCCGGAATTGTCGGCAAAATTATAAAATTTAAGCCAACGGGGCAATAATAAGACGCTTATATTTACAGACAAATGACTTTAATCCAAAGCAGAGGGGGTCTTTTATCAGTCTGCTTACGCGTCCTGACGGCTTTTACGGACAAGTTCGTCCGTTATTCTTGCGACTTCATCATAATCATAGCCACGGCCAAGACCGAAACGAAGCATCTTAAGCCTGCACTGCGGATCCGAGGCTATGGAACGGAATTTATTTTCCATAAGTTTTTCAAGACGCCGGCTTGCCCTGTCACTGTCGATTTCCTCCAATGCGGCCTCAATAATCTCCCGTCCCACACCTTTGGCAGACAGCGAATAGCGTATCTTGGCAGCCCCCCATCCGGAGATTGCAGCCTTGTCACGTGCAAATGCGCAAGCATACCGCATGTCATCTACATATTTTTCCTTAGCCAGCAGCTCCACAATCTTTTCAGCCGCTGCACAGTCACCTCCCAACGCATCTGCCGCCTTCTTCATTACGTCGGCACGGCAATATTCCCGACGTGAGCACAGTACACGTAGCCGGTCTGCGACTTTTGCCGGCTCTGCCGGTATTCCCTGCTTTTTCATAAGACGTCAGAAATTATATCCGGCACTTACGTAAACACCGACTTTGCCGGTGATGTCAGACCAGTGCACATTTGCAGATATAGGTCCGAAAATGGTATCATACGAATACTCTATCGCAGTGCCGAAATATCCGAGTCCGGCAGTATATCCGGCGAAAGTGTCGCAATCACGCGCATAGTTCACAATTCCTGTAAGGTAATGGTTCTTGGCAAGCCTGAACCGGAAATCGGTCCTATAGACAGTCAGTATGTTCTTCATTGCCGACAGATTCGTAATACCGTAAAATGGCATCTGCTGGTCGATATAACGTCCTGCCAAAGAGCCTCCCATGGCATTGAAATATGCGACAGGCACATCGCGTCCCAAAAGAAAGCGGAAGTTGAACGAAGGTATTATAGAAAACACATTACCGCAAGGGACTATCACCTTTCCTTCAGCAGTCACTGTATGGAAATTACGGAATTTGTTCGGGAATCCGGTAAATGTCCACTGGTAGGACACGGCGGCCTTGAAGCCACGTGAAGGAAAATATCCGTCGTCAAAAGTATCCGTTCCGGCATCAGCGAAAAGCGAAAGAAAATCATTTTTAAGCTGTCCGAATGCATAGTCTCCCGGTATCTGGTCGGAAAGGACATTGCGTATGTCGAACACTTCATTGCGCAATCCTCCCCTGATGTCCATGAAAAGCCACTTTATATTAGATGCGTAGAGTTCCTGGCGAGATGACAGATACTTGAAGTTCAGTCTGTTGCTGCCAAGGTTAAGCATATTCATATCCGTCCACCTAACTGATGCAGATGCATTCATAGTGGGTATTTTCGGCAAATCGCACGACCACTGCAGCCTGACGTATGGATTTGCACTTACTTTTCCGGTTAAATTGAATGTATGTCCGTGCAGCCTGTGGGCAAAAAGTCCGACATTCAGGAGTACAGACACTATTTCCTCTGTATCGGCACGAACACCAACCCCCAACTGATGTACCGGCCCTTTCCGGCAATTCAGCACAAGCCTGTACGGCTCATCCGAACCGAAAAGTTCATAGGTCACATAATCATAGGCCTGGGTGCCGTATATGCGCCCGACAATGTTGTCAAGTTCATCATGGCTTATTTTCTGGCCATATTTCAGGTTCAGCTTGTCCTTGAGCAGTTCCTTTTCCTTAGGAAGGACCCCGGCAATGTCCACCCCGGCAATCACAATAGAATCCTGGGCCATGCCTGCAGCCGGGCGCTTCTTCGGAGAATAATAAATTCCAGCAGTCTTTGCGGCCACGCTGCGCAAGAGGGAATCCTGGGCCAATGCGGCCTCATATCCACGCGAAATAATCGTATCAATGCTTACCGGATTGAAGCTCATCATATTGAATTCCTTAAGATCAGGCTTTATCTTCACATCAGGAATGTTGACATTCTTTTCGAACACGTCACGCGCAAGCATGTCTATCCCCTGCCCTATTATGTCACCTATATTGTTGACATCCATATAGCTGCGCTTCATGTCCGACAATTCGACGCCTATAATTATATCCGCCCCCATGTCACGTGCGAGGTCTGCAGGATAATTGTTCCTGAGTCCTCCGTCCACCAGCACCATTCCGTCCACTCTGACGGGTGCGAATATGCCGGGGATTGACATCGTGGAACGCATGGCATCGTTTATTTTTCCGCTGTGCCATATCTTGGCCTTGCCCGAGACCATATCAGCCGCAACACAGGCAAAAGGTATAGGCAGGTCAATGAAATCCATAGGTTCCTGGTATCCTATAGTCAGGGAACTTATAAGATTGCTGACATTCTGGCCATATATATAACCGGAAGGAAGCCTTCCCAACAGGTTA
>CAMWUW010000081.1 GCA_947177525.1 uncultured Bacteroidales bacterium
AGCTTTGATAAAACCTTCAGATAATCCTCCGGCTCCTGCAAATAGGTCGATAAATATGGACAGATTCCAAGTCTTTATTTATCGTTTTCCGCCAATAATGGAAACTGGGCTTACTTTTGATTAATCATGATTTTTACGTAACTTCGCAAATTGATTAACAAGGCAAGAATAAAACAAAATATGGCAAAAAAGCAGTTGACATTTATCGACCCTTATATCTCCCCAATGAAATTTTTGATGAATCGGGAGAGAGTCTTGCGGTCAACTTTGCAGGAAACTGCTATTTGGGTTTGAGACATGCCTAAGTTGAGTTGCTTGATGATGTAGTTTTTCTTTTTGTAGAGCTTATGTTTTTCGGGAGCATTGGGTTTGCCTTTCGGACGGCCGAGTCTGACGCCTTCAGCCTTTTTGCGGGCAAGGGCCTCTTTCGTGCGCATGCTGATAAGATTGCGTTCGATTTCTGCGGACAGGCCGAATGCAAATGCAAGGACTTTGCTGGAAATGTCATCTCCAAGACGGTAGTTGTCCTTTATGCTCCAGACATGACATCCCTTTCTCATGCAGATGCCGAGAATTTCCATTATCATGAGGAGATTCCTGCCGAGTCTGGACAATTCTGCGCAGATAATAATGTCTCCCTTACGGACACGTTTGAGCAGCTTGCCAAGCTGGCGTTTGCTGTAAGTCTTTGTTCCGCTGATGGTTTCCTCAATCCAGCCATTGATCATGAGCTTTTCACGAGCACAGAAACTATTGATTTCGAATCTTTGGTTTTCGACGGTCTGCTTGTTGCTGCTGACCCTGATGTAGCCATATATCATGTCAATCTCCCTCCTCAAATCCTCAATGTAAAATATGTCACAACCATCAGGAACATGGCTGATGGTACATCTTTTTGAACAAGCGTAAAGATAAACATTTTCCCGTTATGAATGATTCTGAAAAAGATATTTTTTCAACTTCGAAAATTGTAGATGGATATAATTGGGCATTTATTGATTCCAGCAAAAAAGCGGAACTTGAATATAGCCCGCAATTTATTTCCAATAATGCCGGGAACAAGGTGCTGACAACTATAGAGCGGGAACTTAGAGGTTGTGACGAATTGTTTATATCAGTGGCTTTCATTACAAAAGGCGGAGTCGCTCCTTTGCTCGGGACATTAAAGGAACTGGAGGCAAAGGGAATCCGTGGACGTATATTGACGACGGATTATCTGCTGTTCAGTGATCCGGCCGCGCTGGATACTCTGAATGGATTGTCTAATCTTGAATTGCGTGTTTTCAAGACCGCGGAATCAGGGATAGGGTTTCATACCAAAGGATATATGTTCAATAAGGACAGTTCGCTGAGGATAATTGTCGGCAGTTCCAATTTGACCCAGGCAGCCATAACAAAGAATCATGAATGGAATACGCGTATAGTTTCTACGTCCGACGGGCAGTTTGCTTGTGATATAGAATCTGAGTTCAATGAATTATGGAACAGTTCGGTCTGTTATGATGAGTATCGTGACGAATATTCGGCAAACTACAAGAATAAGGCATCAGAGAGAAAGGAACTCAACAGGCTTTGCCGGACACTTGATCTGGGATATTCGAAAGTGTTGAATCCAAATCTGATGCAAAGCCATTTCATAACAAACATTGAACACTTCCTGCTTCGTGGTGAGAAACGGGCCTTGCTGATTTCTGCCACAGGAACTGGCAAGACGTATGCTTCTGCTTTTGCAGTGCGTGATATTTTTGCGAAATCAATTGTACGTCGCGGTAAAGTTCTGTTCTTGTCACATAGGGAACAGATAAACAAGCAGGCTTTGAAAAGTTATTCCCGTATATTCGGGAATGGTGTGCGCATGGGACTTTTATCTGGAACTCATGGAGATATGGATGAGGCCTGTTCTGCTGATTTTCTGTTTTCTACGATGCAGATGATGGCTAAAGACAATGTCCGTGAGGCGTATTTTTCAAAAGATGAGTTCTCTGTAATTATCCTTGATGAATGCCATAGGAGCGGAGCTGGAAGTTATCAGAAAATAATCAATTATTTTAAGCCGTCTTTGCTGTTGGGCATGTCTGCGTCTCCGGAAAGGACAGATGATTTCGATGTATATAGCCTGTTTGACCATAATATAGCTTGTGAGATACGTCTGCAGCAGGCTTTGGAGAATGAGATGCTGTGTCCATTCCATTATTACGGTATAACGGATCTTGAAGTTGACGGTATGGAAACGGATGTCAGGGACTTTGGATTCTTGACTTCTGACAGGCGTGTGGAATATATAATTTCCAAGGCAGAATATTTCGGATATAGCGGCGATAGAGTCCATGGACTTGTCTTCTGCAGTACCAAGGCCGAGGCACGTGAACTGAGCAGCAGGTTTAATGATACAGGGAAATATAGGACTGTGGCTTTGTGCGGGGATGATTCCCAGGATGCCCGCGAAAGGGCTGTGGCGAGGCTGGTGTCAGCATCTGCGGATGATTCTCTGGATTATATATTTACGGTAGATATTTTCAATGAAGGAGTCGATATTCCTGAGATTAATCAGGTGATAATGCTTCGTCCGACGGAATCTCCGATAATATTTGTGCAGCAGCTTGGACGTGGACTTCGAAAAGCAGATGGGAAAGAGTATGTCATTGTGTTGGATTTCATTGCCAATTATGACAATAACTATATGATTCCTATAGCGTTGTCCGGTGACAGGACAGGCAATAAGGATAATATAAGGCGCAGTCTTATGGAGGGCAATAATGTAATCAGCGGTGCATCGACAATATATTTTGATGAGATATCTAAGAAGAGGATATATGCTTCGATTGATGCGGCTAAGCTGAATCGTATTCAGGTACTGAAACAGGAATATCAGAATCTGAAATATAAATTGGGACGGATTCCTTCGATGTCTGATTTTGATGAATATGGAGAGCTGGACCCGCTGAGGATTATTGATGCTTGTGGTTCATATCATGAGTTTTTGTGTCGGTATGAACCAGGATATGAGGTTAATCTCAATCCGGTCCAGACTGAGATGCTGGAATTCGTGTCAAGGAAATTCGCTTCCGGCAAAAGGGTGCATGAACTTGCCTTGCTGAATCTGATAATGAATGGTTCAGAGGAACTGATGGCGGATTGGGAACTTGTCATGAGTGCAAGATATGGATTTGAGATAGATGAGATTGTAAGGACCAACGTGATAAATGTCCTGACTAATGAGTTCTTCGGTATTGGTGCAGCGAGGGAGACTTTCAAAAACAGTATCTTTTTGTCAGTGGATGATGCCGGGGAATATAAAGTCTCGGACGCATTTGCTGAGGCCCTTGAAAATGATGCTTTCAGGGCTATGATACGTGAACTTATTGCTTTCGGGTTAAACCGCTATAATAGGGATTACTCTGTCCATGAACCGGATACGTCTTTTGTTCTGGGCAAGAAATATACGTATGAGGATGTGTGCCGTCTTTTGAATTGGAGGCAGAATCAGGTCGCAACAAATATCGGAGGCTATAAATATGATGAATTGACGCATACATATCCAGTGTTCATAAATTATCACAAGCAGGAGGGTATCAGTGATACCACGAAATACGAGGACAGGTTTGAAAGTCCGTCTGACCTGATAGCAATATCTAAGAGTAAGAGGACAATTCAGTCTCCGGATGTGCAGATGGCCTTGAAGTCTGTTGAGAGGGGAGTGCGGATGGAGCTGTTTGTGCGTAAGAACAAAGATGACAAAGAATCAAAGGAATTTTATTATCTTGGTCCGATAGTACCTACAGGATTTGCCAAGCAGTTAAATATGCCTAACACGGATACGACAGCTGTCGAGATCGGCTATCATCTGCTGAAACCTGTAGAGGCTAATCTATATGAATATTTGACAGAGACTGAACTTTAATTTAAAGATGATGATTATGAAAACAATAGAGGTAGTAGCAGCGATAATGACTGATGGGGAGCAGAGGATTTTTGCGACCCAGAGGGGCTATGGGGAGTTCAAGGATATGTGGGAGTTTCCCGGCGGTAAGGTTGAGGCGGGGGAGAGCAGGGAGGATGCATTGAGGCGGGAAATCCGCGAGGAGCTGGACACGGAGATTGATGTGGAGGAGCATCTGTGTACGGTGGATTACGACTACCCTTCCTTTCATCTGACGATGCACTGCTATATGTGCTCGGTGGTTTCCGGAGGTCTGGTGCTGAAGGAACATGAGGCGGCACGATGGCTGGCACCGGAGGAACTTGATTCCGTTGACTGGTTACCTGCAGATCTGGAGATTCTGCCGAAGATAGTCCGCTTTAACAGGATGAAGGCTGGGCTGGATTGATGACCTTTTTCTAAAAAATCTTGTCATACCACCCGCTGACGTCCTCGCTGATTGCTTCGTGGTTTTCGCATATTATGTCAACCAGTTTCAGTTTTGCGCGTTGGCTTTTATATTTGTTGCTTGTGAAGTAGCCATAGAACTTTCCGTTCTTGTCAACCAGGACTGGGGGATTTGATGCATAGTTGTTGAACGGGCTGTAGCTGCTGTATTTGCTTCCGTAAGTTCCGTATCCGTTCCATATGGATTTTGAGTTGTAGCGGCTGCCGTATTTCCCGTACTGGTTCCATATTGACTCGGAGTCGTATTTACTGGCGTTCAACTTTCCGAGATATTCATCGTGCTCTTTGCCACCGTAAATTAGTAGTATTGTGCCGTAAGGTATATTGGAGATGTAGTTTTCCTCAGATATTGAAACCTTGGAGCATCCAAATAATAGGAATATAATAATCAATGATTTCAAAAATGTTTTCATTCGCTGTCTTTTACTGGTAAATTTTCACAAAGATATGCCGGAATTATATATGGATTAATCTTTTATAGTCAGCAGGTATTTCTGGCGATAATGGTATGACTTGCCGGCATTGTCATATCATCAGGCGGAGCATCATGTCGCGGTTCTTCAATTGATTGTTCTCTCTTGGATATATTTGGATACTGGTTTGATGCTTTTCTGTTTCTGCTGATAACAGGTCCTTGTAAAATTCATTCACCGATGTCATGGATGTCTGCAATATATCCTTCCTGGTCGTAGCCGCGGTGGTGGCGGTGGATGCAGGAGGCGAGAGGGGAGAGACGCGGGTCGGTGATTTCCATTTTTCCGAATCGGGTGTATTGGCATTCGTATCTTTCCCGGCTTCCTGCTGCAATCCGCTTTTCGTAGTCTGCTGATATAAGAAAGGAGGCGCGTTGTCCTAAGTGCCTGTAATATTCAGTGAGATATATGTGGATTCCGGCAAGGTCCAGGTCGCCGAAATGGACATATCTGTTGGGTATGCTGCGGAGCCATTCCATAAGGTCGTGGCTTTGTTCCTGGGGGTAGCGCGAGACGAAAATCAGTCGGCTGCCTTCGGGGAAATATGAATCGAAAAGCCATTTCTGCTGCCTGATGTATCTGAAATTCTCAGCATTCTCCACTCCGATCACAATCACATCTTCAGGCAAAGTGAATTCCCGGAAGTCATATATAAACATAAATGTTCCGTCTTCAGGCAGCAGCTCGACCTGCTTGCCTGCCAGTGTGACAGGTATCGGTTCATAGCTGTTTACCATAAATCCGAAGAAGGTCCGGTGTTTCCGTACTTTTGAATCTCCTGTTATTTTTACCTGCTCGGCACGGCTTGCTGTCCTGTTTGCTGTCAATTCATGGTAGGCCTCAAGGTCCCTGATGTCAAACCGGGAGGCAAGATATTGCCTGAAAGACTGGCCGTCATTGGCCCGCATGCTTTTACGGCTTCCTTTTGTGCTGAATACAAGTATACCGTCAGCAAGCATCTGCCTGAACCATTCTCCGGTCAGGGCACTTGCCGGAAGTGACTCACCCTTTGCCAGTCTTAAAAGTTTGTCTGTCAGTGCTGTCGTAATTTTCATCTTATGGTAAGAAGTGTCTTTACTATGGTGTTGCTCTTTTCGTCTTTGCTTAATGAATATGTGTATTTGTACACTTGGGCATTGTATGTTGTAGGTGAGCTGTTGATCAGGAATATGTTTCTTACGTTGGCAAATTTCAGGATTCCCTCCACATTGTCCGGATGCAGCTTGCCTATCTCGTCCATCATGCAGTGCAGCTTGAAGTCTCCGAAGCGTTTGGAAATCTTGCGTTTGAATACATTGATGAGCATGATGTTCACCATGGATTTCACCAGGATGTCCGTGCCGTCGGAACCGACATTGGACAGCTTCTCGACCCAGTTGGTGTCGTTGTCGTTCTCCTTGACCTTGAATTCTAATTTGAATGTGTCGGAGAGCGTTATACGCTCACGTTTCTGTTCGGCATCCATCATGTCAATGAGGCCCATCAGCAGTTTTACGGCCTGCTCATTTGTCCTGTTCAGAGTCTCTTCATCAGAGAAAAGGTTGAGATTGCCTATGTCAAAACCATATTCCTCATCGAATTTCTTGATGTTCAGCAATTGCTGCATCAGTCTGTCGCTGCTTTCCACTGCACGCAGCTCAATGTCCTTGATGACTCCGGCAAAATTGTTTTCCCGGAAATCACGGTTGATTTCATTTATGGTGGACTTGATGTCTGCATTATGCTGGTTCAGGTCTCCTACCTCTCTGGCAATGCGCTTGATGATGTTCGCATACTGCCCGCTTGTACGTGTCCTGTACTCTTCTATTTTCCTGTTGGAAATGAATTCGTTAAGCTCAGATGCAAATTCGGTGTAGTCTGTGTCCGAATTGAATTCTGTCCGGAAATGAAATGTGTTCTGAGGAGAGAAATTGTTCTTGAACGCACTTACTGCCTTCTTGAAGTCCTCCATCCTCTGCTGCTGGCTGCTGATGTTGTCCCTAAGGTTGTCAAGTATAACAGAGAGTTGCTCCTGTGTCTGCTTGGCTGCAATTTCCACAAGATACTCAGGGCAGGTCGGATTTTCCATGAATGTACGGACTCTTTCCAGGGAATCTTTTAACCTGTCACTGTCATTCTGCATGTAACTGATTTCAGCGGAGAGGGCATTGAGCTCTTCTTCTTTCTTCTTCCTCCTCAGGTCGAATTTCTGCTCCAGATCTTCGAGTTTCTGGCGTATGATCCTGCGTTCCTCTTTCTTGGATGGTTCTTGGTCGAAATACTCCCTCTTGTCATTTTGCCATGAATAATAGTCTGTCTTGTGGGTTTCTATATATGACAGTTCATTGGCAACATCCTGTAATTCCCTGCGTATTTCCGAGAGCCTGGCTACATCCACTCCGAGGCCTTTCAGCTCGGCATCCATCTGTGCTTCCAGCTCCCGTCTGTGTGATGAAGCGTCTGCTTCATGCTGCATTAATGCGGCAGAAACAGCGTCCTTTATATTTTGTGCAGATACTTTAATCTCGTTTTTCCTGTGTTCAAATGACTTGCGGAGATTGCCCGCTTCTTTCTGCTTTTGGGCGGAAAGAAGCAGTTTCTGTCTTTTGCAACTCTCTATCTGCTCTTCAATTTTCCCTAACTGCGTCCTGACTGAAAGCAGCTCTTTTTCTCTCCACTCATTTAGCTTGTACTGATATTCTGTAATTTCTTTTTTGTGACGTTCAATTACAGACGGAATCTGCCCGAGTTCTGCCTCTATGTTTATCTTCTCTATCCTGAGTGCTTTCAGCTTTGCTGCCGGGAGGCGCTCCAGTTCCTTGATGTCATCTTCGAGCTTACGCTGCCTTTCTGCGGCTCTGCAGTCAAGCTGGTCAAGCTGCTGCTGGAGAATGTTTATGCGTGAACGTATCTCGTCAGGAGTATTGACAGTCTTTTCTATATTGTCCAAATTGATGCTGACCCCATAGAGTGTGTCCTGATTGCCGGCTTTCTTTGGTCCAAGTGATGTGCTGTAGAGAATGTTGTCATCCGCGATTCTTCCGATGGTTTCCTTCCAGCCGGTAACATTGCTGTCCAGCCATTCTATGAACGAACCTTTCTGCCTGTTCAGCAGCTCATTGAGGTCGTCAATTTCCTTTTTAAGACCTTCTTTTGCATGCTTTGTTTCCAGCAGATCTTTTTCGCATGCGTTTTCAAGCTCTTTGCGTGCAGATTCTGTTTCATTCGTAATCCTGGTTATATCATGCTGCTTCTGACTTGCAAGTATTGTAAGTGCGTTCCGCTTTTCTTCAAGCTCATGTATTTGGGCTGAAAGGCTTTCCATCTCTTTCCCGAACGGATTTGAATGGGAAACCTGCTGCTCATGAAGCTTGTGTTCTGTCTTTTCCTGTGTCAGCGTATCTATATTTTCCTGTATCTCGTCATTTTTTTGCTGATAGGTTGAGTTCAGTTCATGTGTTTTAGCATTGAGTTCGGCCTGGATTCCGGATATCTCCTCAGTCTGTTTACGTTCTGCTTCATTGATTTGCTGCCCCGCCTGCAGCCGGTATTCTTTCAGGCTTGTGTCAATGTCTTGGAACATTGCATTGTAACGTGCCTTCACGCTCTGATTCTTGTCAGTCAAGGTGTTTTCCTGATGGACAAGGGATTTTTGACGGATTTGCAGTTCGTTTTCTTTTGATATTCTGCTAATTATAGTTTCTATTCCGATGTCGGAGTAGCGCTGGGCTTTGGCTTTGGTTTGTCTCAGGAAGTCATTCAGGACGGCTTCCTTGCCTTTCAGGTCATCCCTTTCCTTGTTGTATTTTCCCTTTTCTTCACTAAGAAGTCTTTTTTGTCTGGACAGTTCTTCTTGTTTTCCTGCTATCCGCTCTTCTATCTTCGGCAGTGTCTCTGTGTCACGTTCGAATGCATAGTTTAGCCGTGCACATAAATCCTTGATGTTACTTCTGGTAACTTCATATAGCGAATACTTGGATATTACGTTTTCCGCATCGGATTTTACCTTGGTCTTCCCGTTTTTCTCTTTCTTGTACCATTTCCAGATGTCTTCATATTGCTGGCGGAAATCTTTCACATGTTCCCGATAGAAATTCAGGTCAATG
This sequence comes from uncultured Bacteroidales bacterium, assembly GCA_947177525.1. Classification (GTDB taxonomy): domain Bacteria; phylum Bacteroidota; class Bacteroidia; order Bacteroidales; family UBA932; genus Cryptobacteroides. Next base: position 8,946 of record CAMWUW010000081.1, read on the forward strand.
CTGTCGTCCGTGAAGTCCATCGAATCGATTATTGTATCCTTGATGACGCGCGACTCAAGGCTCTGGTTCAGGAAAATATTCTGTATTGTCCTTGGGACATTCTGGTATCTGGAACTTTCCAGCAGATTGAAGCGCCGCAGCTCTTTGGACACATTCTGTACATTGCCATATATTATATCCCTGAATTCTTCATATCCTCTGATTATATTGCTTCTGAAGACCTTGCTTCCTATCTGTTCGCTGATACGGCCCCATTCGTATCTGACATTGTTGTCTTCTTCTATAAAGAAGCGTTTCTCGTAAGGACAGTCCACAATACGGAATGCGACCCTGCCGTTTGAAGGAAAAGTCATTATGAAGAATTTTCCGTTTTCGCGGCATACCTCATAGATGATATAGGAGTTGGGATAGGGGAAATAGAACTCGTCATAGCTTTTCTGCTTGTCTTGTGTCTTTATTCCCAACTTGCTCTTGTCCGCATTGTAGAAGAAGAGGATTGCCCGGAGCAAAGTGGACTTTCCGACACCTTGCGTGCCGATGAAATGCACGTTCCCGTCAAGCTTGATCTCAGAATATGGAATGTGTGCGCTGTTTATGAATATGATTTTATTCAGGTATCTCATCTTTTACGTCCTCCTCAATGTTTATGCATGATATTATCTGCTCTATATAATGGAATGCTGAAGTCACTTGATATCGTCCTTCAGACTCGTTTGTCAATTCAGCAAAGCCCATGCTCACCATTGCTCCTGCAAGGGCTTCAAGTTTGTCCCGGTTTGACTGCTTGTCCTTGAACATGTTCTTGAGCTTTTCTTTCAGTTCAAGGTCGGACGAAAGCCGTATCTCCATCTGTGCCAAGGAGAACTGTGTGCCGGCATCGAATGTGGTGTCGAATGTCTTCAGAAAATCAAGATAGTCAATCCATGAGAAGAGTGACTGCAACTTGTTTTCAATGTTTGCCCTGGCTTCTTTTCTGCTGAAATAATAGAATCCGTCTCCGGCTGACAGATGGAAATCAATCAGGCGGAAATACTCCTCGTATTCCTGCTGGCATTCTTCGAGGTCATTATAGATGGCACGCGTCTCCGGATCAACGCTGTTGCCGGAAATGAACTGTCCTTTTGACAGCCTCTGGAAAACTTCGCTCGTATATTTCATGTCCTTATATAGCCAATTTATTTGTTTTATCTTGAGTGGATTATGGGGTATTCAATATTGCCTTTTGTCCCGGTTCCGGGCAGGTATCGCAGCTGTGTGTCGTATTGGGACGCCAGCTGGATGAACAGGACAAGTCTCATTTCTTCATCTGCCTCTATTGTGAACCTGTAATTCCAGATATAGTCGAAAAGATCCTTGCCTTGTGCAAAGAATCCGTTCATTATTTCTGCGTGGTTGAACATTCTGCTTGTCTCCTGGTTCTCAGACATGTATTTGTCGTCTATCCTGTCTGCCAGACGTGTCTTGATGGAAGTCTTTTTCGACAGTCTGCGTCTGATGTTCCGGAGGATGTCAAGTGCGGCATCGTCATTCCTTAGGAAGTCAAGAGAAACCCTGGTGATGTATTTGGGCAGCTTTTCCATCCACAGGTCATCGGTCCTGCTGAGAAGCTCCTTTATATCAGTGCTTTCCTCAATCATCAGCTGGTCTTTCATATATTTAAGCTGCCGTATTTTCTTGACCAGCTTGCTCTGATATTCTATCCTGTTCAGGTAATCAATGATCTGTGCTGAGATTGAAATAAGAGCGTGTGCGGATTCGTGCAGCCCTTCCTTCACTTCACTGACAGTCTGCTTCAGCCCGATGTCCATCGCTGCGTTTGCAAAGAAGATTGTCTGCTCGTCCATGACTTTTTCCGTCTGTCCTACAAGCTCTGCTATAAGTCTGGCCTTTTCATCGAAGTCCTTAAGCCTCAGTTCTTTGATTTTGAAATTCGGTTCCTGTTTGTAGGTCTGCTCAACATTGCGTTTCAGATCAACGACATTTCTTCTGGTGGCATTCTCGATACTCTTGAAAGTGTGGCGTATTTCCCTGAGGTACTGCGCTCTTCTTGCTGGGGTATCAGCTGCCAGGAATGACTCCATGCCGAGTTTCAGTTTGGAGATATAGGTCTGGACAGAGGCTACGTTGATGTCCTCATTGACGTCCAGCACTTCTTCGAAAAACCTCTGGTAGGCATCGTCGAGTTCGAGGCTGTCCCCGGAGCGGACAACCACCCCGAAATTTATGAGATGCTTAAGCTTGTTTTCATCACCTTCAAGAGTCTCGACAGCATCGTCATATTTGATTGATACCGTCTTCCGCTTGATGAACATGTCGTTCAGCAGCTTCGACCCCTGTTGCAGTCCTCGCGTAAGTTCCTTTATGTTGCTATATGTCGGCATATTCAGAGTCC
>CAMWUW010000082.1 GCA_947177525.1 uncultured Bacteroidales bacterium
CTCATATATCCGTAGGCCCAACCACATCATCAAATAAATGCGTGATGTGCAATCCATTGTAAATCAATCACTTCCTACAAATCGCTGCCTGCACGGCAAAATGGGGCAGCGATTTACAGGAAATGGCTGAGAGTCAGTTGTTTGCATACAACGGATATATGGCCCCGTCCTTCAAAAGGTTCCGCCAGCTATCAAAATATAGGCTTTCAAGCATAAATGCGCATGAAGACCGGCTCCACTTGCCGGAGCTCGGGACTGCAGGGGAGGATGTTGAGTCCGCTGAAGAAAATAATGCTCTGATTATTCATTAGAATTCTTATATTTGTAGCTTCATATTGACCATATATGAAGTACATGTATTAAAACCGACAGCTGATGAAAAGATTCAGACCACTGATTCTCGCGGCCATCATAATCATGGCCGGTCTTCTTGCCTACGGGCTTTGGACTCTTCCTGCACCTCAACCGGCAGGTTCGGAAGGATTTTCCTCCGAAAGGGCAATGCTTGATATACAGGCTATTTCAGGAAAACATCATTCTGTGGCACATGCTGCTGAAAGGGCGGAAGTGCGTGAATATCTTGCCGGGAGGCTCAAAGGGCTTGGAGCGGATACTGTCCGCTTCTTCCGATACGATTCTCTTTCCGGTCCTGAAAACAAGCATGTCTCATATACGTTTGATGCCGTGAATGTCCTGGCCGAATTTGCACCGCCTGCATCAGGAGGAAATGATTCCTACCTTATGCTGGTGGCACACTATGATTCAAGATATTCCCAGCCGATGCCGAAGGATACTGTGTGGTCATTTGGGGCGGCGGATGACGGATACGGACTTGCTGTTGCATTGGAGACGGTGTCCCGCGTACTGAGCTTGCGCAATGAGTGGAAGCAGGGACTGAAGGTCCTCTTTACCGATGCAGAGGAAGTCGGCATGATGGGTATGAAGGCAATACGGGAAAATGACAGTGACGTGTTCTCCGATGTCGGCCTGCTTATAAATATTGAGGCAAGGGGGCCATGGGGGCCTGCTCTTCTGTTTGAGACCAGTCCCGGAAACAGCCGGGTTGTGGACCTTTATAAGAACAACGCAAAATATCCTTATACATATTCACTTACAAGTGTCGTCTATAATTTCATGCCGAACTTTACGGACTTCACTGTCGTGAAAGATGAGATACCGGGAATGAACTTCTCGACGGTTGCAGACATTAACCACTATCATACAGATCTTGACAATTTCGGAAATACGAGCGAAAGGTCTGTCCAGCATTACGGTGCCCAGATTCTTCCGGTTGCGGAGGCATATCTTACCGCATCGGAGTATTCGGACAGGACATCGTTTGAATCAGAAAATGACTCCACTTATTTTACTGTTCCGCTTCTGGGATTGTTTGTTTTCAGCAAAACCGGATACCTCATTTCCAATATTGCCTTATTTGTGATTTTCCTTATGCTTGCTGCATTCGAAGTGCTCAGGGGCAGGCTGAAATTGTCAGGTGTATTCAAAAATGCCGGCCTGGTTCTGTTGTCGGCCGTTGTGGTACTTCTTCTGGGGGAGGCTGTGGCATTTATATGTGCCCTGGCTGCGGGTGCCGGATTCAAACTTTTCGGCATAGTTGCCGGCATTCCATTTGACAATGCCGCAATGCTGTCATTCATTGTCTTGATATCGGCAGTTTCTGCTTCAATATATTGGGCCGGGCGCGGAAGGGCCATAAGAAGAACATCCGGGTCAATGCGTTCAAGTGCTCCTGCTACAGCGGCATCAAAGTATGCCTACAATATGCTTTATGGTGTTCTTTGTCTTGATTTCATGTTGTCGGCAGTCCTTGTATTCGCCCTGGGGGAAAATCTCATGTTCGCCATACCTTTGTTCTGTGCAGCCGCTGCAATGGTTCTTTACCATGCGACAGGCCTTAGGATGTGGCTTCCGCTTGCAATTGGACTGATGCTGCTCCATGCATTTTCTTTCCTTTATGCTTTGGCAATGGCCCTGACGATAGGTGCGCTTGGTGCCGTTGCAATGATTGCCTTTCTTGATATAATGGTTATTTTGCCAATGGCTGATCTTTATTTGGCCAATTTCAAAAAGAGGTAAGGTGAGACAGAATATTGCAGCTCTTGCCGTTTTCCTGCTTTCATATATGTGCTCATTCGGGTCCGGACGTGATGCTGTCAGGATTCGGGCAATCGGAAACAGTTTTCCCGTTGATGCAGTTGAACAGCATTCCTGGCCACTGGCGCACTCCGTCGGCAAGACTGTGATAGTCGGCAATATGTATATACCCGGATGTCCCCTTGAAAGGCATTATGGCAAGCTGTGAGGAATCCCTGCAAGGTGTCAAATATAAAATAACAACCATGATGAAAAGGAAGTTACTTGTATTGTTCATGCTGCTGTCCGGCATGTCTTGTTTTGCCGGCAGCCAAGAATATGAGAAAGGCATAAGGTATATCAGCACAGATGATGCCTACCTTGCTGAAAAATGCCTTCTTGACGTGGCCTACGAAAAAGGTGGCCATGACAGGCCTGTAATCGTGTGGTTCCATGGAGGTGGACTCACATCCGGAAACCGCAGCTGCCCGGCTGCACTTTTGCGTGACGGTGCTGTTGTCGTAGGCGTTGGCTATCCTTTTGCTGACATGGTCGGGATTGCCGATATACTGGATGCCGCGGCTGCGGCTGTGTCCTGGACAATCGGGAATGCCGCAAAATACGGCGGGAATCCTGGTAAGGTGTATATCGCAGGACATTCGGCCGGAGGATATATCGTAAATATGCTCGGACTGGACAAGAGATACCTTGCCAAATACAGTGTGGACCCGGATTCTGACCTGGCGGGCATTGTACCTTACAGCGGTCAGGTAATCACTCATTTTGCGCATCGGCGCAAACAGGGCATACCGGAACTGACTCCGGTTGTTGATTCTCTTGCCCCTCTTTATCATGTCAGGGGAGATGCTGCTCCCATGCTTGTGATTTCAGGAGATCCTGAACTGGAATTGTACGGACGCTATGAGGAAACCGCATACTTTGTCAGAATGATGCGCCTGAACGGCCACGGTGATATTGTCTTTCATCGTCTTGACGGATTCGGCCACGGCGATATGGCTGAACCTGGACATCTTCTGTTGCTCAAATATATAAAGGAAAGGAACGGAAAGTGATTCAATTGGCAGGCAGCGTTGCTGTATAAGAAAACTGTCAGAAAATAGCAACATTACAACCATTGGATGTGATGTGTGGAAACTATGGACTCTAAATGTATTTTCTGACAGTTTATTTTTTCATGAATGTTCTGCAATAAACAAAAAAGGCATATACCAAAACCATGACACACAGGCGTTTCGAGGGCCCTGACGACAATGGCAAGGTATATGCCGGTTTTTGGCATTCCCACTCTGTCGCACCTGTCATCTAATGTGTAATTCGAAACTTTGTGTGTCAGTGACAGGTAAAGGAAAATTTATTTCGTGTTTATGATAATTTGCCTTCAGCCGACAAAGATAAGGAATAATTTTAATTATATAAATGGTGTTTCCCCGTTTTCATATACTAAATTAAACATATTGCGGGTCGGAATGGCAATAGGTGTGCCATTTGATGTCATATATGTGGTGCCGGTGATTGCAAAGTATACAATAGTTGCAGAAAATGGCTAACTTTGCAGAATATGTTATTTCGGGAAACTGTCTGGCTTTGGAACAGACCATTTCTGATGGTTTTTGAGTTTCGCCATATTGTATTTCTCATATAATCGGAAGTTGGAAAACTTTTAAAAAACATCTGAACAAATGGAAAAGAAATTATATCCTTTGAAGTTCATTCCTTCTGCTTCTCCAAGGCCGTGGGGAGGAAATGCGCTTGTCGCCCGTATGGGCAAGCACTTTGTCAAATGTGATGATGACGGGAATGAAACCGTAATAGGCCCTGACGTGCCGGTGGGGGAGAGCTGGGAACTTGCAGATATGGGCTTTGAGGATTCCGTCATAAAAGACGGATGGCTTGCCGGCAATACTATCGGTGACATTATGGAAACTTATCTGGAGCGTGTCGTCGGTGAAGATGTGTACAATTATTATGGACGCCAGTTTCCGTTGTTGATAAAATTCCTTGATATACAGGGAAAGCTTTCAGTCCAGGTGCATCCTGACGATGAGATTGCCGCTCAACGGTATGATGCCCTCGGCAAGGCGGAAGTATGGTATGTGATGGATGCTGCTCCGGAGGCAAAGATATACATGGGATTCAACCGTGAGGTAAGTGCCGGGGAGTTTTATGAAAGATGCAAGGCCGGGACAGTAGATGAGGTGCTGAATGTCATTTCGCCGAAAAAGGGGGACGCAATTTATATTACGCCGGGAACCGTGCATGCGGCAGAAGGCGGGCTTCTTATTGCGGAGGTGCAGGAGTCTTCTGATATGACGTTCAGACTTTACGACTGGGGACGTGAATTTGATCCCGGAACAGCCAGGCAGATGCATCTGGAAGAGGCTATAGATCTTATTGATTACCGTCCTTTTGATGCATGCCAGTACCGTAAGGGACCGCTTTGGGGAGCGGAGGCTTCTAATGTGCCGTGCCGTGCATCCGAACCTGCCGGATGCGGGTGCAATGATGACGGATGCTGCTGCGGACATGATGATTGCCATTGTCATGACGGAGCCTCTCATGATGCCGGATGTCATTGTCACGGTACCGATGGGCATGAAAGCGGCCATTGTCATGATGGTGAGGAAGGAAGGATTGCTGAAACCATAGTTGAGTCAATGCAATTCAATGTCACTAAGCTGAACCTTACGGATCCTCTCCATATATACACTGAAAAATTCGGCAGCTTCATTGTTTATGTCTGCATTGAGGGGGCAGCTTCCGTCCAGGTGCCGTCCACAGATGCGGCAGGTGCAGCCTGTATGGACAATTATGAGTTGACGGCAGGTGAAACAATGCTGATACCTGCTGAACTGCCGGATTTCTTCCTTGTGCCGCGTGACCGTTCTACAGTTCTGCTTGAGGCTGTCACCCGCCCTGTCGACGAGGTTGATTCATACATAGACATCAATACGCAGGCCTTTCTTGAAGATGAAGATTATGAGGGGCTTGAAGATTATGAGGATGATGTGCCGGGAGCCGGATCTGGTGCCGGACCTCTGGGCTTTTTCGGTGCCGGACGCGGACAATTGTCTTAAAAAGCGGACTTCTGGTCTTCGTGTCCTGAATAATCATGGGATTTTGCTATGGAAGAGGTGAGAATAGACAAATATTTGTGGTCTATAAGAGTTTATAAGACAAGAAGTGAGGCCGCAGATGCCTGCAAAGGAGGTAAAATACGCCTGAACGGAAATGATGTCAAGCCGGCACGGACTGTCCGGCCCGGAGATGTTGTTACGGCCCGCAAAGGAGCTGTGACTTATACTTATAAGGTTTTGGAACTTATCGACAAAAGGCAGGGGGCCGCACTGGTGCCTCGTTATGCTGAAAACCTTACTCCAGAGGAAGAGATTGCCAAGCTGCGTGCCCCTGTCGAGACATTTTTCCTTAAAAGGGACAGAGGCGCCGGACGTCCGACGAAAAAGGACCGCAGGCAGATGGAAGCCCTTTGGGGCGGGATGGACTTCGATGTTCCTGAAGATGTTGCCGGAATGCTGATGCCTTCTTCTGACAATTTCTCAGATACGGACGATTAGCTTGTTCCCTTGTCATCCGTGCCTTTGTTTTATGACCGGATTGAAACGGACCTGAATATAAAATGAGGGTGACCAAAAAGCCGGAATAACCCTCCGAAAATTGAATATTCGGAAATGAAGTCTTCGCTGACCTCACCGAAAAACAAGAAAAAGGGGCTTGACTAATACTTTTTAGCCAGCCCCTTTTATTAAAACGGTATATGAAGCACTACTTCTTGAAGTATCTGTTGAAAAGCCCCTGGAAACCGGCTCCGTGGCGTGCCTCATCCTTGCACATCTCGTGTACAGTGTCGTGAATTGCATCAAGATTGTGCTGCTTTGCAAGTCTTGCGATGCGGAGCTTGTCCTCGCATGCACCATGCTCAGCATACATTCTCTTCTCTACATTGGTCTTGGTGTCCCATACGCACTCGCCGAGAAGCTCTGCAAATTTTGCAGCATGCTCAGCCTCTTCCCATGCATATCTTTTGAAAGCCTCAGCAATCTCAGGATAACCTTCCCTGTCTGCCTGGCGGCTCATTGCCAGATACATTCCTACTTCTCCGCACTCACCGTTGAAGTGGTCGCGAAGGCCTTTGAGAATTTCCGGATCTATGTCTTTGGCAACTCCTATCCTGTGCTCGTCTGCCCATGCGAGATCTCCCTCAGTTTCTACAAGTTCTTCAAACTTGTCAGCTCCTACATGACATATAGGGCACTCCTCCGGTGCAGTCTCTCCCTCATGGATGTAACCGCATACCAAGCATCTAAATTTCTTTACCATAATAGTTTGCGTTTTAGTTTGTTATAAAGCCTAAATTTGAATAATTCAATTTTATTTCCACTTGCAAAGTTAAAGAAAAAACCGTTATTGCCAAATAAATTGCAATAAAAATTATATCTATAACTTTTATCTTGTCGCCCATCTTATTCAAAATAAGGTAATGGCCTGATTTTTATCGAGCAGAGTGCACCGGTTCTGCATCCTCATCCATATTTCTTTTGTTCAATAATGAAAATATGGATATATTTGTCCTTGTGCCGCCGGGGCTTGCAAAACATTTTGACGCCTGCCCCAGGCTTTTTGTCCGGATTATGAAATAACAGCTTCCAGGGGAACATAAGATATGATACCTTTTCTGAAACAAGTCGCAGACCACTTTTATAATGCAGGGGAAATTGACGGCAGATGCTTTGTCTTCCCCAACCGCCGCTCAATGGTGTTCTTCCGCAAATATTTATGCGATTCAGTCGCTGCTGACCGCAGGGGACGCCCTCTGGCAGCACCGCAGATGCTTACAATAAATGATCTGTTTTTCCGGATTTCTGGTGTCAGGCCGGCGGACAGGGTAAGGCTGCTTCTTGAATTGTACGGATGCTATAAGAAGCTTAATGCCAAGGCTGAGCCTTTGGATGAGTTCATTTTCTGGGGCGATGTCATCCTCGGTGATTTCGATGATGTGGACAAGTATCTTGTCGACCCGGCGCAGCTCTTTGCCAATGTCGCTGACTACCGGCAGCTGCAGGATACTTTCAGTTATCTCACTCCGGTGCAGAAGGCTGCAATAGAAGGCTTTCTGAGCCATTTCAATGACATGTCAGGGCGTCTGACCGTAAACCTTGACACGGACAATCCGGATGTAAAGGGACGTTTCCTGCTGATATGGAACATGCTGTATCCTCTTTATAAGGATTTCAACAGGTGTCTTGATGAAAAGGGGATGGCGTACGATGGAAAGGTGTACAGAAGCCTTGCCGAAAAATTACTTTCGGAACCGGTTGCGGATGTGTTTTCGGACAATTTTCCGGAAGATGTCCGCTTTGTGTTCGTCGGACTGAATGCATTGAATGAATGCGAAAAGACGCTTCTGGGGAAATTGCGTGACGCCGGAGCTGCACAGTTCTGCTGGGACTATTCCGGAAATATGATAAGTGACCCTCAGAACCGTTCTTCCGTATTCATGGCGGAGAATGTACGGCAATTCCCTCAGGCCGCCCGGTGGGATGAGGGCGGAGTTCTTCCGGTACCGCAGGTGAATGTCGTAAGTGTGGCTTCAGCTGTAGGGCAGGCAAAGCGTATTCCTGATATTCTCAGGCAGATTGCAGGTCCCGGAGGGAAATTGTCTGAAATCGGCACAGACTGCGCTGTGGTCTTGCCTGACGAAGGACTGCTGCTTCCTGTGCTGAATTCTGTTCCTGAGGAGATACGCGACATTAATGTTACCATGGGACTTCCGATGAAAGGCAGCCAGCTTTACTCCATGATGTCGGATGTGGCGGCAATGCAGCTTCATGTTGCCTTCAGACAGGGAAAGTGGTGCTTCTATCACAGGCAGGTCTGGAGCCTTTTTTCTGACAGCCTGTTCCGGATGGCCGCTGATGCACAGACTCTGGAGGCCGTGGCGCAGATCAAGGCACAGGCAAAATATTATATCCCTCAGGAAGAGATAGCTGTCACTCCGTTTTTGCAGACGCTTTTCCGCGTCGCAGTAAAAGACCCGAAATTGCAGTCGGCGGAGCAGATCCGTGAGTTTTCGGAATATCTTAAAGACGTAATCAAGGCCGTTGCCCCGCATCTGCGGAATGACAGCAAGGCGATTCTTGAACTTGAATATGCCAAGGAATACTACAGAAGTGTGAATATGCTTCAGGAAAAGGAACTTAATGTGCTTCCTGTGACTTTTGTGCGTCTTCTGTCCCAGCTTCTGCTTCCTGTGTCGGTCCCGTTCAAAGGAGAACCCCTGAAGGGCCTTCAGATTATGGGTCCTCTTGAGACAAGGGCACTGGACTTCCGGAATATAATAATTTTATCATCCAATGAAGGCATCTTCCCGAGGCGGAGCGTCAGCTCTTCATTCATACCCCCGGAGCTTCGTAAAGGCTTTGGCCTGCCGACCTATGAATATCAGGATGCGGTATGGGCCTATTATTTTTACCGTATGATTTCCCGGGCAGAAAATGTATGGATGCTATGTGATTCACGTACCGAGGGCCTTAAGTCCGGAGAGGAAAGCAGATATATCAAACAGCTTGAATATCATTTCGGACTTCCTTTGAAGCGGTATGTCGTGAAATTCGGCAACATGAAGGCCGCGTCGCTTCCCGAGATCCGCAAGACTGAAGACGATATAGCCGGAATCCGCAGTATGGCATTGTCGGCCACTGCCTTGCAGAATTATCTCTCATGTCCGGCAAAGTTCTACTACGGTACAGTGAAGGGGCTTCAGGCCGGGGAAGAAGTTGCGGAATCCCTGGACTACGGAATGTTCGGAACTGTATATCACGAAGTAATGCGCTCGCTCTATACCTCAGAAAGTGCAATGGCCGCGGATTTCAGTTTTGACAGCGGAAAAGGTGCTGCCGGCATTTCTTGTCTCAGGAGCATAAGCCGTGACTATATCAGGAAATGGCTCGGGATGGAGGATGCGGTAAAGAGAAAGGTCAAGGCACTTATAATGGCGGAACTCAATGCAACGGAGATCACCGGAAGAAATCTTGTTGTTACTGATGTTATTGTCAGATATGTTATGAAAACATTGCGTCGTGATCTTGAACTTCTTGAAAATGAGGGCGTTGATTCCTTTGAAATTCTCGGACGGGAAATAAAGGTGACAGGTGAAATGCACGGAATGCGCTTCAAGGGATATATCGACAGGCTTGACAGTTTCCGCCCGGACCAGGTCCGCATTGTTGACTATAAGACAGGGCGTGTACTTGAAGATGACGAGAACATTCATGACGGGAATGCCGAGGCTGTGGCGGACAAAATATTTGCCCCTCAGATAAAGGACAGGCCGAAGATTGCTCTACAGTTCTTCATTTATGACATGCTTGTGCAGTCGAAGCCGGAGGTGCAGGGGCGTAGCCTGTATAATTGCGTGTATTCGACGGCGCATATTTTCAAAAATGCCCCTGTCGCAGTGCCGTGCAATGCCGTGTTTTGCAATGCCGTGTCTGAACGCCTGAAAATCCTTTTGGACGACATGTGTGACATAAATGTGCCTTTCAGCAGGACTGAGGACCGGAAAGTCTGCTCTTATTGCGACTTCCGTACAATATGCGGACGGTAGGACCGTATCTGCGTCTGACAGGAAAATTATGACAAATTATTTACAGGAAATCCCATGCTAAAGATAATGAAAGCCTCGGCCGGCTCAGGAAAGACATTCAGCCTTGCCAGAAAATACATATCCATCATTTTAGGCAGCAGTGACCGCTATGCATACCGGCATGTGCTTGCTGTGACCTTTACAAACAAGGCTACCGATGAGATGAAAAGCCGTATTCTAAGGCAGCTGCATGTACTGGCGTCAGAACCATCAATGTCCGGGTATTATGACTATTTCGTTCCCTCTGTTTTCCCTTCTGACAATGAGCTGAAGAAAAAGGCCCGTGCTGTCCTCAATGACATTCTTCATGACTACAGTGCTTTTGCCGTTAGTACTATCGACAGGTTCTTCCAGCAGACGCTCAAAGCTTTTTCACGTGAGATAGGGCAGTTTGCATCATATCAGGTGGAGCTTGACAAAAGGTCCCTGGTGGCGGAAAGCGTGGACAGGATTCTGGATTCCCTTGATGAAAAAGATGACAGTCTGCTTCCGTGGCTTACCGACAATGTCCTTGAGAAAATAGAAAAAGGGGAGAGGTACAGCATGGATGCAAACCTGCTGGAAATGGCGATGCGGCTTAAATCTCCGCAGAGGCAGGAGGCTCTGGAGCAGGCCGGAATAAATGGGGATTTTTCATATTCCAAGGAGACTCTGACGGAAATCAGGAAGGCCTGCAGGATGGTCATTTCTTCTTTTCATGAAAATGTCAGGCTCAGGGCACGGGCTGTGCTGGACATTATGGAGCAGGCTGGCGTTGACCCGGAGGAAAGCAACCGCAAATTCCTGAAGGCACTTTATTGCTATGATGAACTTTCTGACGGCAGCGTGGCCGAGGCTCCTTCGGCCTCCTTTCTTGCAAAGGCGTCGGACTCAGAACAATGGTTCGCCAAGAGCAAGGCAAAGCTGCTACTGCCGAAGGTATATCCTTTTATGGAGGCCCCTCTTGATGAATTCTGCGCATTATGGGGAGATGACTATTCACTTTACAATACGGCATGCATACTTGACAGGCAGGTATACGGACTTGGTGTCGCCGGAGAACTGCACAATACATTTGCGGAACTGATGCGTGAGAAGAATGTACTGTGCATCGATGACTCCAATACATTGCTTCGTAATATAATAGACGGGTCGGACGCCCCTTTTGTATATGAAAAGCTCGGTGTGCGGTATGAGCATTTTCTTTTGGATGAGTTCCAGGATACTGCAAAGGTGCAATGGACGAACTTCAGTCCTCTGCTGCACAACAGCGATGCTTCCGGAGGACAGAACCTTATTGTCGGCGATGTGAAGCAGAGCATCTACAGGTGGCGCGGGTCTGACTGGAATCTTCTGGAGTCTGAAGTGCCTGGTGAATTTGGTGAGGTGGAGGAGGAAGTGCTTGACACGAATTACAGAAGCCTTGCAAATGTGGTCGGATTCAACAATGCCTTTTTCAAGGCGGCCGCAGAAGTGATTGACGGACTTGGCTGTTGCAGTGAAGCGGACGGACGGCTCAGCCATATATATTC
>CAMWUW010000083.1 GCA_947177525.1 uncultured Bacteroidales bacterium
TGGAGAACGCATCTATTACATTGACGGAATTAATAATAACATAATCAAGAATGCATAAGCTTGAGAATATCTATATGAAATCCCCCCAAAAGCCGGCAGAATTGTCCCGTGGAAGTAAGCAAACCTCACACGTGGGACTAGCAACATTATCAAAATGTGCAATAAATTAGTGCAATTCGCTCTAAATGACAACGGCTTGGCAAGAGTAATTGCCAAGCCGCCAGTCGTCAAAATGTAGTCTCGCGTTCACGGATTTCCACATGCTTTCCATTGGCCTCCAGGTCCGAGGACAGGATATAGACCTTCTGGTCTTTCATCATGGATTCCTGATGGGCCATATCTGAAGAAGTCGTCAGATTATGGACAGTCTCGACTTCAGGAACAACGGCAGGAGGAGCGACCGAAGCCATGGCAGTCGGAGCCGCAGATGCAGAACTGGCACCCGAAGTGTCGGTTTGCTTGATTTTCTTGATATTTGCAATTCCGGCAGCAATGACTGTAGCACTATTGATAGTACCCATAATCGGGCCGAGAATAGGTCCCATTGACATCGCCCCTGACACAGCCTTCACAACTCCCGACAGCATCTCCATCGTAGCGCCAGCTATCTGCAGGTTCTTCTGCTTCTTCAAGGTTTTCTCGCTATTCGCTTCATCATTCTTATAGATGTCAGATATGGAATTGAACAGTTTGGACATGCCGGAGAAAGCATCGCCTATAGTACTCATATAAGACTGAGCCAATTCAACCTTTGCATTGGAAATTTCCTTTTCCTTAAGGAGCCTGCTGTTTGCAAATTCAGCTTCTGTTTCTGCTTCCTTTTTACCGGCCGCCATCAGAATCTCAAGCTCTTTCTCTTTCTGTTCCAATGTCAAAGTACAGCGCTCAATTAAATTGTCTTTACAAAGTTTCAACTTGTCATCCAGAAATTTCTTTTCCTTTTCAAGTTCCTGCTTTCGAAGTTCGTCTTGTCCGTCGTCTGGCATTTCTTCATTACCTTCTTCCTGACTCTCACTTCCGCCAATGATTCCGGCGGCCTTGTCGGAAATTCCCAGACTTTTATAAGCATCGGCCAATGCAGCATACATCGGGCTATTGCTGGCCAACTGAGACAACGCATCCTGAGAATCTTTCATGGTTTCTGTTACAGTTGAAGAGACTCCACGCATAAGATTCGTCAAGTACGCTATATTGCCGTTAAGTTCGGTCATCGCGGCGGCAAACTCCCCTCCCTCTTGTTCAAGTCCCTCCAGAATCTCTCTCAAAGACTTGATTCTATCAATAAAATCCCTCACAGAAATGACAGCAGCCGTCACATCATCTTTTGCTTTATCAACATTTTCCATATATCAATCATTATTAAAGTTAAATTTCCACATCAGCACCCTTACTGTCGCCAATCGGTTCCGCAGCTTCCACCGGGAGCGAAATTGAAGAAATCAGCAATCCCATTGACTGGCCATGCGTATATGCTCCTTTGTCTCTTACCTGCACGAGTTCCACTTCCACAAAATCGTCAGTAGTAATAGAATAGTTGGAGATTTTATTCATCACCCAAAGTGAATTTTCAAACCAATAGAACTTTCTCAACAAACCGTAGCCGACATCCAAGCCTCTAAGGTTTACCTTACAGGTCATCACCTTAATCTGAGAATCGACATTGTACCTGTCATTGAAATACTGTTTCCACATCTTGTCATATATAGTGGTACCGGCAGGATAAACAATACCGGGTACACCGATTTCATCCGGCCTTCCGAAATCGAGACTTTGCAGGATTTTCGTTCCGTCAGTAAGGTATCCGGAGAAAACAGGCAATTCAATTTCCCTGCTACCTATGCCATAGAACAATTCCCAACACATTACACCATTGTTCAGTTCAGCCATCATGTCCGTATCATCACTCAATCCAAAACCGTCATAAGTAACTTTTCCAGTATAGTATACCAGGACATTTTCTCCTTTAATGCCTTTGTTGCCGGCATCGTGAAGCTGAAGTTTAGCAGCACCGTCGTAATCATAGCCCCGATATTTATTGTTGTAATAGCGGAATGATGATGATGAAGCGCCGGGCCTGGATATTTCTTTAGTAAGCGTCTGCTCCTGACCATCTGCATCCGTTCCCCAAAGGATATATGTGGAACCGCCATCTGCAAAAACAGAAGGTATCTGATTGGAAATAATCTTTCTCCCCATAATCGAACGCCACAGAAGCGTATTGTTGTATGGTGAATTCTCAAGTACCGAAGCGGCACTTTTGAAAATGTTTCCGCTCATGACATCGAATCTGTCTGAATTGAAGCCGAAGCCTGTGTCAGCACTCTGTCCTCCATACTCCGCTCCATATTTTGACTTATACCCATCGGCAAAAGCTCCTCCGACACACGGCAAAGCAAAGTCATACCATTTGCTTTCTACAGCAAGCGGCCTTATGCTGATGCCTTGCGACAAATCCACCCTTTTTGTCAGATCAAGAGTCTCGTCTTCATAAAGGTCATTTCTTCTGCACACTTTTATCCGCTTCTCTGAGCGGTCACAAAGCAGATACAGTCCGAAAATCTTACAGAACGACAGCAGATAATCGGCCGGGGTTCCGGAAAAGCCCAACAGCCTTTTCTTTGTCACCATTCTGCCACTAAGGGTCTTTGACGCTGTAAAATATGTCGCGCTCACCTTTGCGGACAATTGACAGCCACGGTCCGCAAACACATAGTCGGCTCCGCAATTGGCAGCGTTCCATACCGGTATTTTATTATTACTTCCTCTGGATGTCTGCACCACTACATTACTTATTGTCCCGGCATTGTCTTCCATAAAAGTCACTATCCTGACATACACCGTCACTTGGCTTATATTGCTTCCGTTAAGCGACAATTTCTCTATAACTTCGCTCACCGCTTCTTTGTTGCTGCACTTGAAACTCTTGTCATGAGTGATAATCTCACTGATCTTGTTCAAGCCGCCGGCCATCGTTTTAAGAATAGTTGCTTCAGATGACCGTAGCTTCAAATTATGAAACACATGCAAAGAAGATGATGCGACAGGCTTCGTCCCATTGCAACCCTCTGCCCACACGCCGATTGCGACAGCGTTCCAGTCGTCGCTTCCATGCACTGTCCCAGACCGGGAAGAAAGGGCTCCTGACATAAAATCAAACATCGAAGAGCTGTAATAGTGCAATTTGACATTCTCCAATTTGACATTGACTTCAACCTCATCCATTGCCGGAGGCAAGGTCAAGGCATAATCTCCGACCTTGGCTTCCCATACCGGAACTGACGGGGAATTATCAACAATCGGTATCATGTCCGGCAAAGAATCCGACTTGAACGTTTCATTTGAAAACATCGGACAGGTTACCCACATTTTGTCGAGAGCAGAGAAAAAGCGCTCTGATGTTATTGCAGACAAATCCACATAATACCCTCCGTTGTTATTCTCTCTGGCTATGGCAGACAGGATGGCCTTCATCGAAATGACAGGACGCTGAAGGTATGAACGCAAGTCCTTTACATCCCATTCAGAATATTCTTTCGGCAATGTGACAAGAGTATATCCGCCTTTTGTCTTATAATTCTGGTCTTCTGATGCAAGATAATTGCCGTCAGTAAGTTTCATTACTGCTTTTGAGGCATCAAAATCCGATGGGACTCCATTATACGCAGGAGCGAAATTGATTACATTCCATTTCTTCAAATCACTCTGGACTTGCGTCCGTCCGAGACATGACCATGCCTTAGCCACAGTCGTTGCATTGATTATAAAGTCCAGTTCATGTTCTGCGTCTTTTGTCCCAAGATAATCCAAGTCTGCCAAAGAAAGCTTGTTGCCGTCATCGTCATACATCAGAGAGTAAATGAACGAGCCCAATCCCCCAAACAAGGAGACAGTATAAGAGACATTGGCACCAGCCCTGTTTATCTTGTCCAGACGCATATATCCGTTCTCAACAATTTGGCCTGCTTCATCATAAATGACAAAAGGCGTTCTGCGCCAAGGAATGAAACCGGCACCAGTATATGACTCACCATATAAATCAAGTCTCATGGTGTCCAGTCTGAATATTTCTCCGAACAAGAGATTATTGTTTGCAGTGCCAGGCAAAGTAACCTGCTGTGAATAGGAATTCTTGACAGCCGCAGGATTTGTAAGGTCATCCATCTGATAGTTGTAAAGTATCAGCGAATTATCCGATAAGTCCACAGGACGGTCTCCAATGAATAATTGTACTTTTCTTTTTGCCATAATTAAATCGGTTTTCTATGAAATATCCATTGCCGCCAGACTGTAAAAACCGGAATCCGGAGGCATATCACCTCCGGATTCCGGTCATAAATCTTTGTCTTTAAGTTTGTCCAGCTCCGACAATACTTCTTTGCGGATACCGGCAATCCTGTTTTTCACCGTCACATGACTTACTCCAAACAGTCCGGCCAATTTGCGCAACGAATCATAGTCGGCATACAGAAGAATCAATGCCTTGGCTTCGGCTGGCAGCCTTTTGTTGATTATATATTTGAGTTTTCTGACAAGCTGTGATTCTTCGCACATGATATCAGGATCAAATTTACAATCCTCAAGCATGTCATGGTAGCTGCGCATGAGCCGCTTAATCTGGTCGTTCATTGCTGCGGGTCCTCCTTATACTCACCGATACTTACGCTCTTCAGTCTGAATTTCCTGAAAGTAATGTAGAAGGGAGAACTTGTTGAACGGTACTGATTCATTATGATTCTTGTCATAAAGAAATCAAGCTGGCCTTTTTCCCACATTCCTACGATTGGCCCCTCTTCATAATCCAACAGGATCAGATACACCAGTTGACACAAATCACGAAGTTCATCATTGAGCGAACAATGAGTGATGTTGCAGACATGCTTTTCTACGCGTTTTTCTTTTGCGAGAAGTTCAATAATTTCTGTTTTTTTCATAAAATGTCCATTTAAATAAACACTACTGCCAATATCTTGAACTTCCGCTGTATTATCTGCATGCTATCTTCTCACAAAATCCTTGGCCACCTGAGCAGTGACAGTATATGTCACCGGTCCGCATCCCTCTCCTTTGTATGTTTTGTATTCAAATGATGAATCCGTAATGACAACAGGAGTAAATGTCCCGTCTTCCATATCGTAGAGCATAACATTCACGCTGCCAAGAAGATGATGCATCAATGCAGCCTGTGCGTCACTCAGCCATCCTGTCGAAAATTCGTATGTCCTGGCAATGCTGTTCAGGTAATTTATTGTTCCACGGTCCGATGGGACTGAATTGTCATTGGAACTTTTGAATGTCTGCCTTTGATATGATTCCGACTGCTTCACTCTTCCGGCAACAGTCAGCCATCTCCAATATCCATACGCATCCACATAATACAACGCATATTTCAAACTGGTATTCAAGACTTTGATGTGAGGATAGTCCACGGAATTGCCTACGGCGGACAATATCTGAATCTCTGAGACATGAACATTGTTTTCAGCTCCGAATATTTCGTCAGCCTTTCCGTAAAGAACGAAAGACACAGTTCCGGATGTCTCATTGACAGGCATCTGGACTTGTCTGGAAGGCGTTGATGTCCCATTGTCAAACAAGGCACGGACTTCCATATTGGAATCACTGGCATCGTCAGCCACACAATGTATCACCAAAGGCATCCTTACATCCAGCTCATGGCGAATCAAAGTCCATGGCACAGTCCCCATAGCCATTTTATCATCATACGAATAGTCATTTGTAGCCCTCAGTATATACTGGTCATGCCCTGCAAGAATGATAAAAGAACGGTAATAGTCAGGCAACTGAATTGCATGCTGCAATACATCAAGTTTAGACACATCCGGAAACTCGGTTCTGAGACAATCTGCAAGCATATTGTTAAGCACGAGTTCAAGATGAGTATCACCTGGTTTCGCATAGGCGTCAACCGTACCCACGACATCAAATGAACCGTTATCGAAAAAAACAGTGAACTTGGCTGAGCTTAAATTCAGCGAAAGTTTCTGGTCACGCCAGATAGGAAATTGAAATCTATATTCTGCCATAATGAAATTATTTTTTTGTATTAAATATGAATTGGACGGTTTCTGTAAATTACCGTAGCTGCAGAACAGTATCATGCTCCACAAACAGAACAGGAATGCTCAGTGCATCCGTCTCCATTTTTCCAGTTCATTTCTTTCATGCTCTATTTTGTCTTTCCGGTAACTCAACAGATTGAAGAATTCCATTACATTCATCTCCCACACATCATTCCACGGACAGCGTACCAATTCGGAAACAGCATCGACATTTGCAATCCAACCCCAGCGCCTGACAAAAGTGCTTTCATCGCCATCACTTTTTCCTTCGCCTCCTTCCTCACCGCTTTCGGAAGCGTCCTCGTGTCCCGTATCAAAGAGGTTAGGATACCGTTGATTGAACGCTGACATTTCTTCAAAAAAAAAGCGGTCAGAACAGAAGCATCATATATTGACAATTCTGCTTCAAGTGCTTCGTGGACCTGAGCAATGTCATATCCGCGGCCGTACTTGCACCCCTTGGGAATAAGGAAACATGACAGAAGCTGGGCCAGATTTCCATCCTCCTTACAAAACATCTGAAAATCCACATATTGGGCTGTTGTCAATTTACGCATATCCAGATCAGGAATCAATTCCCAAATGCCTATGCGATATACAGCTGCGACCTTATTCCCGTCCGGTTCCGGAATGTCTTTTTCAAGAAAAGTTGCTGCCTCGGCTATTTTCCGGAACTCCGTAATCGGCATATCAAGCAACATGTCTACCGGCATATCGGACAATACAGAAAAAACAGACATCTGCATATCAAACTGCGAAAGCGATTCATCCCTGCACAAATCCATGATTTTCCGGTACTTGCCAATTGGCAATTCTTTGTAACTGCTAATCATATCCATATAGTATTATTGTATTTGCTTAGAAATATATTTTTTGCGGCATGTGTAAAATCAGGTACAGAAATACGGTCATAAAATATGGAGGCGACTCAGGAAGCCATTACCGTCAGAAACATTTTTGATAAGAAGTCTACCCGTAAAACCAAGGCAACCAAAACGAGAAAAAAAACGCTTTTTAACGGGAAGTTAAGCAGATTCTGAGTATATTTGCAGAGTTTGCATGAAAAACAAATTAAAATTTATATATCATGAATCTTAAATTTACAGCATCTGCGGCCCTGCTTGCCATCGCATTGTCAGCGGCTTCGGCACAGGAGGCTCCCAAAGCCCCGGAATATGAATTTACGGTAATAAAGGAGAATCCCATAACCTCAATCAAGAACCAGTACCGCTCAGGTACATGCTGGTGCTTCTCTGCACTTTCATTTGTAGAATCAGAAATCATGAGGACAAAGGGAGACAGCCTTGACCTCTCAGAAATGTTTGTGGTAGGAAAGTCATATCATGACAGGGCCGTGAAATATGTAAGGCTCGACGGACATCTCAACTTCGCAGCCGGAAGTTCATTCGGAGACGTTCTGCATGTAATTGATGACTACGGAATTGTACCTCAGGATGCGATGCCGGGCTTCAACTACGGCACTGACAAGCCGGAGCACTCCGAACTTGATGCCGTTCTCAAAGGCTATGTAGATGCAATTGCAGAGAACCCGAACAGGAAACTCACCACTGCCTGGCTCAACGGTCTCGACGGCATCATTGCCGCATATTTCGGTGAATATCCGGAGACATTCGTAGTAGATGGCGTTACTTATACTCCGGAATCATACAGGGATTATCTCGGATTCAAGATGGAAGACTACGTGAATATCACTTCATTCACCCACCATCCTTTCTATGAGCCTTTCATAATCGAAGTCTGCGACAACTGGAGATGGGACTCTGCATACAACCTTCCTATGGATGAAATGATGGAGGTGATGTACAACGCCATTAACAAGGGCTACACCATCGCGTGGGGCTCTGACGTGAGCGAGAAAGGATTTACACGTGACGGACTTGCCGTAATGCCTGTCGAGAAAAAGAAGGCCTCTGCAGGTTCAGACCAGGAGAAATGGGTAGGCAAGGCCAAGGAAGAGGCGTCAGAAGAGGTAAAGGCTGAACTTCCTGAGGAAATGACAATCACACAGGAAATGCGCCAGGACGGCTATGACAGGAAGACCACGACAGACGACCATGGAATGCACATCTTCGGACTTGCACAGGACCAGAACGGAACCAAATATTTCATGGTGAAGAATTCTTGGGGAGAAGCCGGGAAATACAAGGGTATATGGTATGCTTCGGATGCTTTCGTGAGATACAAGACCCTCAATATAATCGTTCACAAGGACGCGCTTCCTAAGGACATCAAGAAAAAGCTCGGCATCAAATAGCCGAAAGCCCAATCTAAACCATATTTGACATGAATATTGTCAAACATATCCCGAATACAGTCACATCCATGAACCTCCTGTGCGGAGTCATGGGTGTGATTTATACTTTCAGCGGAGATTTCCGCACAGCCTTTATCTTCATGATGGCCGCTGCGGTATGTGACTTTTGTGACGGTTTCTGCGCAAGGCTTCTGAAAGCTTATTCTGAACTTGGAAAGGAACTTGACTCACTTGCGGACATGGTCAGCTTCGGAGTGCTTCCGTCCCTCATGACATATAAGCTGATGTCTGTGACGTATGGTGATTCGTACATTTGCCTGATTCCCCTCATAATAGCGGTATTCTCTGCTCTAAGACTGGCAAAATTCAATATTGATGAACGCCAGAGCGACAATTTCATAGGACTTGCCACACCTGCATGCGCAATGATCTGCGGTTCTTTTGCCTACTACGTTACGAATGACCCCGGAAGTGTCCTTCACAGCTGGGCATCTACAGCCTATTTCATTCCGGCTGCATCCGTGGTTCTGTCCATATTGCTGGTAAGCGAGATTCCCATGTTCTCCATGAAATTCAAGAAAAAAGCCAAACGAGGCACACCTATCCACCGGCAGAGGGTGTCATTTTTCGGAGTCATTTTCGTTGCAATAATCCTGACTATCCTGCTTGGCCTGAACTGGTCATTCATTATACTGGTATCATTCGTTGCATATATAGTCATGAATATCGGCATTGCACTGCTCTTCAAGCAGAAATGACACTGCGGAATTTATAAAAAGAGGACGGCCATGATTTTTAGTGGCCGTCCTCTTTTTTGTCTATACCGTCAAGACTTTCACCATCAAACACTTGCAGATGCCTTCTGCCTGTCATAAAATCCAGTCTTGCTTCCTGCAGAATCAGAAATTTGTGGGATGAATCATGAAATAGCTCTTTTCATGCTTACATACAGGACAGATTTCCGGCGCTTTCTTTCCGATTACAATATGTCCGCAATTTGAACATTCCCACATCATGTCCCCATCACGTGAGAAGACAAGGCCTTCCTTCACATTCTTCAGGAGTTTGCGGTATCTGTCTTCATGCATTTTCTCAATCTCTGCCACTTCTTCAAACAGACGTGCTATATCATTAAATCCTTCCTCGCGCGCATCCTTGGCAAAACCGGCATACATGTCTGTCCATTCATAGTTTTCTCCCAAAGCTGCATCCAGGAGATTGTCCTCCGTATGGGCGATTTCACCGCCATGCAGCAATTTGAACCAGATTTTTGCATGCTCTTTCTCATTGTTGGCAGTGTCTTCGAAGAGTTTTGAAATTTGCACATAACCGTCCTTCTTTGCCTTCGAAGCATAATAAGTGTATTTGTTGCGGGCCATTGATTCCCCCGCAAATGCTGCCTGAAGATTAGCTTCAGTCTTTGTTCCTTTTAATTTTTTCATCACTTCTGGTATTTAGATGAGTTTTCAATATAAAATTTGCCATATCAAAAAGCCAGAAAGCACTATTCAAAAGGAATACCAATCTTGTCAAAACTGAAAAAAGAATGCGTCATCTCTGCCGACGGACAATCTTATACCCGACAGCCGCAATAAAGACGGACATCAGAGGAGAGATAATGTTGAACAGGCAATAAGGCAGGTATTCTATAGTAGCTACCTTCAGTACGGTTGCCTGGGTCATTCCGCATGAATTCCACGGGATCAGTACAGACACAACCGTTGCCGAGTCCTCCACAGAACGGCTCAAAAGCCGGCTCTCGTATCCCCTCTCACTGTAAAGTTTCTTATAAAGACTGCTCGTAAGTATTATGGAGAGGTACTGGTCTCCTGTTATCATATTGGCAAATATTCCCGTACCTACCGTCGAGGAAACTATGCTTACCCTCTTTGCTATATATTTCGTAAGCATTTCCGTAAGGCTCTGCAGCATGCCGCTTCCTACAAGTGCACCTCCGAACGTCACGGCTGCAATTATAAGAAATATGGTGTTAAGCATACCTGTCATTCCCCTCGTGGCAACCAGTTCGTTCAACACGGCATTGCCGGTATCTATTGATGTTGCACCGTAATATGAAATGAAAACACCTTTGAAGCCGTCTGCAAATTCAAGCTTCGTGACAGTTTCCGGTGGACATCCCGAGGCCACGGCACCAACGATATGAGGCTGAAACAAGACTGCTGCAAGACCTGCAAACACTGCCGCAATAAAGAGCGTAAGTATGGCAGGCACCTTCCTCGCTATCAGCAGGCCGGTAAGCACCGGAACAAGCATCAGCCAGGGCGACAGATTGAAGGCATTGTCAAGATCTGCCGCAAACTCTGCCGCCAGGTTCCCGGATGGATTGTCATGAAAAATGCTGACTATAAGGAAAACCACGGCAGCAATAGCGAATGACGGCACAGTGGTTATCATCATATATTTTATATGGGCAAACAGAGGGGTGCCGGAAGACGACGAAGCAAGTACTGTGGTATCAGACAACGGAGAAATCTTGTCTCCGAAATATGCTCCAGAGATTATAGCGCCGGCAGTCCATCCTGGGGCATAGCCCTGCGCCGTGCCGATTCCCACAAGGGCAACCCCGACTGTGGCTATAGTGGTCCACGAACTTCCGGTCATCACCGCTATAAGGGCACATATCAGACAAGTGGCAAACAGGAATATCTCCGGAACTATGACTTTCATTCCGTAATATATCATTGTCGGAACAACCCCGCTCACCATCCATGACCCTGCAACTGCGCCAATCAGCAGGAGTATAAGCAAAGAAGTGCCCACAGCCCTGATATTGTCGGAAATCCCTTCTTCAAAATCCTTCCATGGAATCTTGTAGAATATCATTGAAATCGCCACAATGACCCCTGTGGCAAAAATAAGAGCCACCTGGCTGCCTCCTGAAAGGGCATCTGCACCGAATA
>CAMWUW010000084.1 GCA_947177525.1 uncultured Bacteroidales bacterium
ATCCATGCTCATATCTTCCGGACTGCAGGATATGATAATTTGCGGCGGTGCGCAGGAGGTCAACCCTTATTCTGTATGTTCATTTGACGGGATTTCAGCTTTTTCGGTACGTGAGGACAGGCCATGGGCGGCATCAAGGCCTTTTGACAGGGACCGTGACGGACTTGTTCCCAGTGGAGGAGCTGCAACCGTGATATTGGAGAGCTATGAGTCTGCCGTGCGCCGTGGTGCGCCGATTTTGGCGGAAGTCCTCGGGTATGGATTTTCTTCAAACGGAGACCATATATCGTCACCGAATGTGGACGGGCCATCAAGTTCTTTGGAGATGGCCATGGCACGTGCCGGAGTCGGCATCGGAGATATCGGCTATATAAATGCCCATGCCACTTCCACGAGCATCGGTGATGCCAATGAGGCCAAGGCCATATACAGGGTTTTCGGGGACAGGAGAATCCCTGTGACGAGCACCAAGTCACAGACAGGGCATGAGATGTGGATGGCCGGAGCAAGTGAGGTGATATATTCGATTCTTATGATGAAGAACGGCTATGTGGCAGGAAACCTTAATTTTGAGAATCCTGACGAGGATTCGGCCAGGCTGTACATCCCGTCTGAGAGGATTGACATTAATTTCGGAACCTTCCTTACCAATTCATTCGGCTTCGGAGGGACAAATTCAACGCTTATAATAAGGAATCTATGAAAAGATATGCATTGGTTACCGGCGGAAGCCGGGGAATAGGACGGGCCGTCAGTCTGAGGCTGGCTCGTGAGGGATATCATGTCATTGTCAATTATGTATCCAATGAGAAGGAGGCTGCCAGGACTTTGGAGATGATTGAATCAGACGGCGGCACAGGTGAGCTTCTGGCTTTTGATGTAAGTGACAGGGCGGCTGTATCACAGGCCCTGGATGCTTGGGCTGAGCGTAACCGTGGCTGCTGGATTGAGGTTTTGGTGAACAATGCCGGAATACGCAGGGACGGACTGCTCTTATGGATGGAAGACAGGGATTGGGACAGTGTGCTTGGAATAGGACTTGACGGATTTTTCAATGTCACAAAACCGCTTTTAAAGTCCATGCTTGTGAAAAAGTACGGACGGATAATCAATATTGCCTCGTTGTCAGGACTGAAAGGACTGCCGGGACAGTGTAATTATTCGGCGGCCAAGGGAGGTCTGATTGCAGCCACTAAGGCACTGGCACAGGAAGTCGGCAGAAAAGGTGTGACCGTGAATGCAGTGGCTCCGGGATTCATCAAAACAGATATGACGGAAGGGCTTGATGAGGCTGAATTGAAGAAGACAGTGCCACTGAACCGCTTCGGTGAGCCGGAAGAGGTTGCTGCACTTGTGGCCTTCCTTGCATCACGCGAGTCCGGCTACATTACAGGAGAGTGCATTTCCATAAACGGAGGCCTTTATTGATGCTCCGGATGAAAATCAAAATCCCCTTCCTTGGCGGACGCATTGCCGCGTAAGGAAGGGGATGATTATTATGAAGACAAACTAAAGATTGTCCTTCTCTATGTCCTTGAAGTAGCGGTAAGTGTTTACCTTAAGTTCGCCTACTGCAAGTTCGTCAGCCACGATTATGCCGTGAGGATGAGCCTGGAGAGCGGAAAGGGTGCAGGTGTGTGAATATGCTCCCTCGACAGCAGTCCTGATTGCATTTGCCTTCTTGTGGCCGAATGCGAGCACAAGCACTTCCTTGGCGTCCATTACGGTGCCGACTCCCACTGTGAGTGCAGTCGTAGGCACTTTGCTGATGTCTCCGTCGAAGAACCTTGAGTTGACAAGTATGGTGTCGTATGTCAGGCTCTTTACCCTCGTGCGTGAAACAAGTGACGAGAAAGGCTCATTGAATGCAAGGTGGCCGTCCTCTCCTACGCCGCCCATGAAAAGGTCAATTCCGCCGGCAGCCTTGATTTTCTCCTCGTATGCGGCACATTCCGCAGCAAGGTCCTCAGCATTTCCGTTAAGGATATTGATGTTCTCCTTAGGCACGTCCACATGGTCAAAGAAATTCCTTGCCATGAAAGAGTGGTAGCTCTCCGGGTGCTCTTCCGGAAGACCGACGTACTCATCCATATTGAATGTTATTACGTTGCGGAAAGAAATCTCCCCTGCCTTGTGCATTCTGATGAGTTCCTGATAAGTGGCGATAGGAGTACCTCCCGTAGGAAGTCCGAGTACGAACGGCTTGTCCGTAAGCTCCGCCTTTGCCTTGATGCGCGATACGATGTATCTTGCCGCCCAAATTGCGCCCTTCTGAGCGTCCTGTTCGATAATAAGTCTCATTTGAATCTTTTAAAATAGTTTTACAAAAACCTCGATGGCCTGATATTCTGCCATTCCGAGCTCGTCATAAAGCCGTGCTGTATTTTCTGTCCTCTCCTCGGCTCTCTGCCAGAACTCGCGCGGGTCTTCACCAGGGAAAGGAACGATGTCTTTCTGTGAAAGATGCCTGTATATCGCATGGCGCTTCATGATTACCTCGTCCGGGCTGAGCGGAACGGCCATGTCAACCCTTCCGAGCTCCCATTCCATCCATGCTCCGCGGTACAGCCATGCGTGGCACTCATTGAGCCAAGGCTCGTCACTGAGCTGGCGCAGGGCCTCCATCACGGCCTCCGTACATACGCGGTGTGTTCCGTGCGGGTCAGCAAGGTCGCCTGCCATATAAATCTGGTGAGGCTGCACTTTCTGGAGAAGTTCCTTTATGATATCTATGTCTTTCTGAGTTCTCTCACCTTTCTTGATTCCTCCGGTCTCGTAGAACGGCAGGTTAAGGAAGTGGGTATTGGTCTTGTCGTTGAGTCCGAATGACCTAACGGCACCTTTGGCCTCGGAACGGCGGATGGCTCCCTTGAGTTCGAGAAGTGCACGCGGCTCAGGCTCTCCCGGACGCTTTGAAGCGATGATTTCCTTTACCTCGTCGAAGCGGTCTCCGAATCAGATTTCACGTGCGGCATCCATGTGCTGGAGCACAACGTCATCGTGTACGGCGACATTTCCGGATGTCTCGTATGCGACATGCACGTCATGTCCCTGCTGCACCAGACGGATGAAGGTTCCTCCCATTGATATCACGTCGTCGTCCGGATGCGGTGAGAATATCACGATTCTCTTCGGGAACGGTGACGAAGCTACCGGCCTTGTGCTGTCGTCTGCATTTGGCTTTCCTCCCGGCCATCCGGTTATCGTGTGCTGGAGGTCATTGAATATGTCAATGTTGATTTTGTCGAACGGTCCGTGCTGCTCGAGAAGTTCGCTGAGACCGTTGGCAAGATAGTCTTTCTGTGTCAGTTTGAGAATCGGCTTTCCTACGGTCTCGCAGAGCCATACTACGGCTTTCCTGCGGAATTTCGGTGTCCACTCGCATGGTCCCACCAGCCAAGGTGCCACATTGCGTGTGAGCAGGCTCGCTGAGTTCTCGTCAGCATAGAAAGATATGTTGTCATGCTTCTGGAGGAGCGATGCCGGACATGAGTAGTCAGCTTTTACTTCCACTATGTTCTTGACAGCCTCGGCCTTGTCCTCTCCCCAAGCCATGAGAATGATTTTCTTTGCACTCAGCATTGTAGATATGCCCATTGCGATGGCTTTGCGTGGCGTCACGTCAAGGTTTCCGCTGAAATACCTCGCCTGTCTTTTCCTGGAGCCATACGAGAGCAGGATTGTCCTTGTGCTGCTCTTTTCTGATGTGCCGGGCTCATTGAATCCCACCTGGCCTTTCTCGCCTACTCCCATTATGAGCAGGTCAAGCCCTGTTGCCTTTGTGTTGAATGCCGTATTCAGGTCGCTCACATTGTCGCAGGAACCGTCATACTTTGGTATATGCACATTCTCCGGCTTGACGTCCACATGTGCAAGGAAGTCCTCGTAGAGGCGGCTGTTGCGGCTGAACTGGTCAGCAGGTGCAGGAAAGTACTCATCAATGCTGAAAATCTCGACATTGCTGAAAGAAACCTTGCCCTCGGAATATCTTTTTGCAAGTTCCTTATATAATGCTACCGGAGATGAACCTGTCGTAAGTCCAAGTTTGAACGTCCCCTGTGCGGAGTTTACAGCGTCCGTAACCTCGTCTGCAATGCGCAAACTCGCAATTTCCTCATCTTCATAAACATGAGCGGGTATCCTTTCGTAGCTGTGAAGGATGCCTCTTGAAAGACCGGCCTCAATAAGGCCGCCGTCTTTGGGTAAAGAAAATTTCTTCATCTGGTGTCAAGAATTTAAAGCGGTGCAAATATAATAAAAGTTGAGAGCAGAGGCAAAATTTATTTTGGCTCTGCCGAGACTAAAACGCATATATGTCCCACAGGACAAAATTTAGGTTGCAAACATTGATTTTTTTCATAAAATACCCTACTTTTGCGCCGACGAAAAAATACATACTATTTAACGATGCAGCAGAAAATCATCATTCTTGATTTCGGTTCGCAGACTACGCAGCTGATCGGCCGCCGTCTGCGTGAACTTGACACCTTCTGTGAAATTTTGCCGTATGACAAATTCCCTCATGACGACCCTTCGGTCATCGGTGTCATCCTTTCCGGTTCTCCCTACAGCGTTTATGACCCGGAGGCATTCAAAGTGGATTTGAGCCGTATCCGGGGCAAATATCCGATTCTCGGAATATGCTACGGAGCACAGTACATGTCCCAGCTTTACGGCGGACGGGTAGAGCCGGCCGGCACAAGGGAGTACGGACGCGCCAACCTCAGGACATTCGAGCATGACAATCCCCTGTTCAAGGGTTTT
Organism: uncultured Bacteroidales bacterium; assembly: GCA_947177525.1. Lineage (GTDB taxonomy): Bacteria > Bacteroidota > Bacteroidia > Bacteroidales > UBA932 > Cryptobacteroides. Next base: position 4,765 of record CAMWUW010000084.1, read on the forward strand.
GAGGAAAATTCACAGGTGTGGATGAGCCACGGTGACACGATAACTGCCATTCCGGAAGGATTCAGATGCATCGCTTCCACAGACAAGGTACAGTATGCCGCATACCAGGCGGACGGAGAGCCTCTCTGGGGCGTCCAGTTCCACCCTGAGGCATACCATTCCGCCCAGGGAACCCTCCTGCTCCGTAATTTTGCGGTTGACATCTGCGGAAGCCGTCAGGACTGGAGCCCGGCTTCATTTGTAGAGACCACTGTGGCAGAGCTTAAGGCAGAACTTGGAAACGACAGGGTAATACTCGGCCTGTCCGGAGGTGTAGATTCATCCGTGGCGGCCGTCTTGCTCAACAAGGCCATCGGTGACAGGCTTACCTGCATCTTCGTGAACCATGGTCTTCTCCGCAAGAATGAGTTCAGGGACGTAATGAAAGACTACGAATGCCTGGGACTCAATGTCATAGGAGTTGACGCGAGCGAAAAATTCTTTTCTGAGCTCAAGGGGGTGTCCGACCCGGAGAAAAAGCGCAAGATAATAGGCAAGGGCTTCATTGACGTGTTCGATGCCGAAGCCATGAAGATAAAGGATGCACGCTGGCTTGCACAGGGTACGATTTATCCTGACAGGATTGAGAGCCTTAACATAACCGGCAAGGTCATCAAGAGCCACCATAATGTGGGAGGACTTCCTGAGAAAATGAACCTCAGGCTGTGTGAGCCTCTCAAATGGCTCTTCAAGGATGAGGTGCGCAGGGTAGGACGCCAGATGGGCATGCCGGAACACCTCATAGGACGCCATCCTTTCCCGGGACCGGGACTTGCAGTGCGTATCCTCGGAGACATAACTCCGGAGAAAGTGGCGGTGCTTCAGGAAGCCGATGACATTTTCATCCGCGGGCTCAGGGAATGGAAAACGGAAAATCCGGACGGCACACAGACAAGCCTTTACGACCAGGTATGGCAGGCCGGAGTGATATTGCTTCCTGTCCAGAGCGTCGGAGTGATGGGAGATGAACGTACATACGAGCAGGCAGTGGCGCTGAGAGCGGTTACAAGCACTGACGCCATGTCCGCTGACTGGGCTCATCTGCCTTACGGGTTCATGGCAAAGGTCAGCAACGACATAATAAACCATGTCAAGGGGGTCAACAGAGTATGCTACGACATTTCTTCCAAACCGCCTGCAACAATAGAGTGGGAGTAACCCACATGAAAGGGAAACAAAGTCTTGAATTGACTGCGTTTCCCTTAAATACAATATGCCGTCATCGTGCGGAACTTAATTGAACGACTTGACAAATAAATAGTTTATGGAACCGTTGAAACACGAGTGCGGTGTAGCGATGGTACGCCTTCTGCGCCCTCTCGAATATTATCAGCAGAAATACGGGACATGGATGTACGGGCTCAACAAGCTCTACCTCCTTATGGAAAAACAGCATAACCGTGGCCAGGAGGGAGCCGGCCTGGCATGCGTAAAGCTTCAGGCGGCACCTGGCGAGGAATATATGTTCCGCGAGCGTGCGCTTGGCTCCGGGGCGATTTCGGATATATTCGCCGCCGTACACGAAAACTTCCGGGACATGTCGCAGGATCAGCTTCATGATGCGGAGTTTGCGAAAAAATGCCTGCCTTTTGCAGGAGAGCTCTATATGGGGCATCTGAGATATTCCACTACAGGAAAAAGCGGAATACAATACGTCCATCCTTTTCTTCGCCGCAACAACTGGAGGGCAAAGAATCTGGCCCTGTGCGGCAATTTCAACATGACGAATGTTGATGAGGTATTTGCGGAAATAACGGCGGTGGGCCAGCATCCGCGCAGATATGCGGACACATACATAATGCTGGAGCAGGTCGGGCACCGTCTGGACCGCGAAGTGGAGCGCCTGTACAGGATATGCGAAAAGGAAGGCCTGTCCGGCATGGATATAACGTATGCAATCGAGGAGCGTATCGACATTGCGAATGTGCTTAAGAGCTCAAGTTCAAAATGGGACGGAGGATATGTCATCTGCGGACTTACCGGAAGCGGAGAGTCTTTCGCTGTGCGCGACCCTTGGGGAATCAGGCCCGCATTCTGGTATATGGATGACGAGATAATGCTCCTTGCCTCAGAGCGTCCTGTCATACAGACGGCCATGAATGTACCTGCGGAGAGCATACATGAGCTGCAGCCCGGACAGTCTGTGCTGGTGGACAAGCACGGCGCCTTGCGTATCGAGCAGATCAATGCTCCGCGCAATTATGCCTCGTGTTCTTTTGAGCGGATATATTTCAGCCGCGGCAGTGACATGGACATTTACCGCGAACGCAAAAAGCTCGGGGAGACTCTTGTTCCGGCAATTCTGAAGGCTGTGGACAATGACATCGAGAACACTGTCATATCTTTCGTGCCGAATACGGCGGAAGTGGCCTTCTACGGAATGCTTGAGGGGCTTGACAACTATCTCAATGAACTGAAGGTTCAGCAGATAGAGGCCCTCGGACATAATCCGGACCATGATGAACTCGAGAAAATCCTTTCAATGAGGATAAGGAGTGAAAAAGTTGCCATCAAGGACATAAAGCTGCGTACATTCATTGCAGAAGGAAACAGCAGGAACGACCTGGCGGCCCATGTATACGACGTTACATACGGAAGCCTCCGCAGAGGTGTGGACAATCTTGTGATAATCGATGACAGCATTGTGCGCGGCACGACACTGAAGCAAAGCATCATCGGCATACTTGACCGCCTCGGGCCCAAGAAAATCGTAATTGTATCGTCTTCTCCGCAGGTGCGCTACCCGGACTATTACGGAATAGACATGGCGAGCCTTGATCAGTTCATTGCGTTCAAGGCGGCAATGAGCCTGCTTGTACGCAAGGGAATGACAGATGTGATAAAGGAGGCATACCTTAAGTCAAAGGCACAGGTTGGGCGCAGGCCGGAAGAAATCGTGAATTATGTAAAGGAAATTTACGCTCCTTTTTCAGATGAGGAGATATCCGCGGAAATGGTCCGCCTGCTGACTCCCGAAGGCACCAGCGCAGAAGTGGAGATTGTCTATCAGACGGTTGAAGGACTTCACGAGGCATGTCCGGGGCACCCGGGAGACTGGTACTTCAGCGGGGACTACCCTACTCCGGGCGGCAACAGGCTTGTGAACCTTGCATTCATCGAATACATTGAGAATACTGACATATTATGATACACGATTTTATGAAAGATGCAGACCTGATTCTTGATGACGGGACTGTGTTTCATGGCAAGTCATTCGGCTATGAAAGGCCGGCATGCGGAGAGGTTGTATTCAATACGGCAATGACAGGCTATCCTGAGAGTCTTACAGACCCTTCGTATGCAGGACAGATGATGGCCCTGACATATCCTCTTGCCGGGAATTATGGTGTACCTCCATTCACTTTCGGTCCGGACGGACTGCCGGAGTTCATGGAGAGCGGACGCATTCATGCAGAGGCCCTCATAGTCTGTGACTACAGCGCGGGGTACAGCCATTGGAATGCCTCCGGAAGCCTTGCTGAGTGGCTAAGGCGCGAAAAGGTACCGGGAATCACCGGAATTGACACCAGGGAATTGACAAAGGTGCTCCGCGAGCATGGAGTCATGACAGGACGTATACTTATTGACGGCATCGGAGACTGCTGTGCGGAGACATCTGATTATGCCGGAATCAATTATGTGGACAAAGTCAGCTGCAAGGAGGTCATCAGATACAATGCGGGCGCTCCTGCCAAAGTCGTGCTTGTGGATTGCGGCGTGAAGGCAAATATCATCAGATGCCTTCTCAGGCGCAATGTCGAGGTCATAAGAGTTCCGTGGAACTATGACTTTACGCAGCTGGAATATGACGGACTCTTCATTTCCAATGGCCCGGGAAACCCTGACAATTGCGGCGAGGCCGTGGCCAATATACAGAAGGCCATGGCTGCAGGAGACAAGCCTATATTCGGAATATGCATGGGAAACCAGCTTCTCGCAAAGGCGGGAGGGGCTTCCGTATATAAGCTCAGATACGGTCACAGGAGCCATAACCAGCCTGTCAGGATGGTCGGGACCGGCCGATGCTTCATTACTTCCCAGAACCATGGCTATGCTGTGGACGGCAACACGCTCGGAAAGGAATGGGAACCTCTCTTCATAAATATGAATGACGGTTCAAATGAGGGCATCAGGCATAAGTCAAAGCCTTGGTTCTCAGTCCAGTTCCATCCTGAGGCCGCTTCCGGTCCGGTTGACACGGAGTTTCTGTTTGACGAATTTGTGAATATGCTGCACAAGGTAATCTGATTCCTGTGCATTTAAATTATCGGCAAAATGCTTAAAGAAATAAAGAAAGTATTGCTGCTCGGGTCAGGAGCATTGAAAATCGGGGAAGCCGGAGAATTTGACTATTCCGGTTCACAGGCCCTCAAGGCTCTGAAGGAAGAAGGCATTTACACTGTCCTCATAAACCCGAACATTGCCACTGTCCAGACAAGCGAAGGCAGTGCAGACAATGTATATTTCCTTCCTGTGACCCCTTTCTTTGTAGAGAAGGTCATCGCAAAGGAGCGTCCTGACGGGATTCTCCTCTCGTTCGGAGGGCAGACTGCGCTAAACTGCGGTGTGGAGCTGTACAAGAGCGGAGTCTTTGACAAATATGGGGTCAAGGTGCTCGGAACTCCTGTGCAGGCCATCATGGATACGGAAGACAGGGAACTTTTTGTCCGTAAGCTGGATGAAATAGATGTCCGTACAATCAAGTCCCATGCGGTCGAGAATGTCGCGGATGCGCGAAAGGCGGCTTCGGAGCTGGGTTACCCGGTGATTATACGTGCCGCGTATGCTCTCGGAGGTCTCGGCTCAGGATTCTGCGACAATGAGAGCGAACTGGATGCTCTTGCGGAAAAGGCCTTTTCTTTCTCTCCACAGGTTCTTGTGGAAAAAAGTCTCAAGGGCTGGAAGGAGATTGAGTATGAGGTTGTGCGCGATTGCCACGACAATTGCATCACGGTCTGCAATATGGAGAATTTCGACCCGCTCGGCATACATACCGGCGAGTCCATTGTGGTGGCTCCTTCACAGACATTGTCCAACAGTGAGTATCATAAGCTTCGCGAACTTGCCATACGCATAATCCGGCATATCGGTATTGTCGGCGAATGCAATGTGCAGTATGCCCTTGATCCTGAGTCTGAGGACTATCGTGTTATTGAAGTCAATGCCCGCCTCAGCCGCTCTTCTGCACTTGCATCTAAGGCGACCGGCTATCCGCTTGCCTTCATTGCTGCCAAGCTCGGGCTCGGCTACGGGCTTTTTGATCTGAAGAATGCTGTAACCGGATGCACGAGCGCGTTTTTTGAGCCTGCACTGGACTATGTCGTGTGCAAGATTCCGCGCTGGGACCTTGGCAAGTTCCATGGTGTGGACCGAGAGCTTGGCTCTTCAATGAAGTCTGTAGGTGAAGTCATGGCCATCGGACGCACTTTTGAGGAGGCACTGCAGAAGGGCCTCAGGATGATAGGCCAGGGCATGCACGGCTTCACTGAGAACAAGGAACTGGTTATAAATGATGTCGACAAGGCGCTGAGAGAACCTACCGACAGGCGTGTATTTGTAATAAGCAAGGCCTTGCGTGCCGGATATACGGTTGACCGGATCCACAGCCTGACCAGGATTGACAAGTGGTTCCTGTATAAGCTGGAAGGCATAATGAGAACTTCCGAGGCTCTGCATGAAATGGGAATGGGAATTTTTGAAGCACCGGCAGATGTGGCTTCTTCCCTGCTTCGCCATGCCAAGGTGCAGGGATTCAGCGATTTCCAGATTGCACGTGCAATAGGCTTTGACTCAAGCATGGACAGTGCCATTATGCGCGTGAGGGAATTGCGCAAAGGGCTCGGCATAGTGCCTTGTGTAAAGCAGATAGACACTTTGGGAGCCGAATACCCGGCACAGACCAACTATCTGTATCTTACATACAAAGGTTGTGCGGACGACATTTTATATGAGGATGACGGACGCTCTGTGATTGTGCTCGGGTCGGGAGCATACAGAATCGGCTCGTCAGTGGAATTTGACTGGTGCGGTGTCCAGGCCCTCAATACCATAAGGAAGGAAGGCTGGCGTTCGGTAATGATAAATTATAATCCCGAGACAGTGTCAACGGACTATGATATCTGTGACCGTCTTTATTTTGACGAACTTACGTTTGAGCGTGTCATGGATATAATTGAGAAAGAGAATCCTCACGGAGTGGTGGTTTCGACAGGCGGCCAGATTCCGAACAATCTTGCCATGCGTCTTGATTCCATGAATGTGAAAATACTCGGGACGGGAGCAAAAAGCATTGACAATGCGGAGGACCGCGACAAATTCTCTGCAATGCTGGACCGTATCGGTGTTGACCTGCCGGAATGGATCGCGTTGACATCGATGGAGGATATCAATGC
>CAMWUW010000085.1 GCA_947177525.1 uncultured Bacteroidales bacterium
GCAAAGCGCAGAAATAAATACGGTTGCCAATTCGTTACCTCTATTTTAACCTTTCTCTTAAACCTCTTATAAATAAAGAGGTTATAAAAGACTTCCAGAATTACATAAAAACTTTCATTAGTCTTTCCGGCACGCTGATGGTGTAATATTGGTCCCGTCCGCTTGTCTCTTATTTATGACACTTTTAGCTTGTTGTTCAGCAGTGACAGTCTGATTTGCCATTGTAAAAAGTCAAGATGCGTAAGTACTGATTTTATATAATAACAGATTTGCGTATAACATCAAAGAATTGTATTCAATAAGCAAGTAAAAATTGCAAAGATTTCCGCGGATGTGGGAGTGCATATGCTGCTGTTTGGTCGAGTCGTTGAATGCTTTGCAGGTCAAAAGCTTGTGATGGACCTGTTTGTTAAGAAAAACAACCGGAGATTCAGGCCGGACATTCTGTATCCTCAATTTCGGCTTCTGCCGCTGATTGGAGCATGGACTCTCTCAGACTTTTTGGGGAGACATTTTTCTTGATGACGGTAAGATAGGAGTGGTTTATCTCTCTGCGGACTATGTCTTCATCCAGCATCTCCACGTTAATGTCATTCCAGTGCCTTTTGTTGAAATGCCATGCAGGGGTTACGGAGGAAAAGCTGTCGCGTAGCAGCACGGCTCTGTCCGGATTGCATTTCAGGGCTATTATCCCGGGACGTTCAAATGCTGTGCATGCAAACATTTTTCCGCCTGCCTTATATACAACGAACTCTTCTCCGAAGGGCTGGCATTCCTCGCAAGCAGGCAATGATAAGAGATAATCTCTGACTTCCATAATATCCATGACCGCAAAGTTATTACTTTTCTTCTTAAATTTGCCGTCGGAAAAACATTTTATTACATGGGACGTTTTATAGAATGCTGCTGCACTACTCTTGAAGAAGTCATTGAAGCTGTGGCCGGCGGGGCCTCGCGTATAGAACTTTGCGAGAGGCTGGATGTTGGGGGAGTGACTCCTTCTGAATCTTTGCTCAGGGATGTCATTGAAAATTGCCCTCTTCCGGTAAATGTGCTTGTGCGTCCGCGTGGAGGTGATTTCGTGTATACGGAGGAAGAGGAAAAGATGATGCTGCAGGATATACAAATGTGCAAGCAGATGAATGTCAACGCTGTAGTAATCGGTGCCCTGCGCAGTGACGGAGATATTGATGTGGATATGGCAGGAAGGCTTGTTGAGGCAGCGCGTCCTTTGCACGTCACTTTTCACAGGGCATTTGACTGCTGCCGTGACCCTTATGCCGCTCTTGAGGACATCATTATGCTTGGCTGCGACCGGCTTCTTACTTCAGGGCAGGAAGAATCTGCATATATTGGACGTCATCTGATTTCTGAGCTTGTGTCGCTTGCCGCCGGAAGGCTTGTCGTGATGCCTGGCGGAGGGGTGCGTCCTTCAAATATTGATGAAATCGAAAAAAATACCCATGCACCGGAGTACCATGGATCGGCCCATGGCGAAAACGGAGCTACTGACCGCAAAGTTGTCTCCCTTCTTGTCGGATAATTCATGCTGGCGTAAAATTTCGGCTATGCCGGTCAATGATTTTCAGAACGCGGACCGCATCGGCCAAATTACGTTCAAGCCATGATGCGGTCTTGAGGCTGGCTGCTCCGGAAGACTCAATTCTTTTTGACAGCCGGAGAATTCAGACAGTTGCGCAGCTGTCCTTCAAGCGAGGTATTGTAGCCTTGTGAATAGTAGACTACACGCCCGAAACTGTCCGCGATGATTACAACAGGCTGTGCAGGGGATTCCGGTTTGCATCCGTCATATATCATCTTCATTATGCTGCCGTCAGGATCCGTACCATAGGATATGTTTTTGATTTCAGAAAGATAATCCATGAATCTCACGCATGCAGCATCATCAGGCCCGAGGACAATCAGAGGGCGTTCCCATCTGTTGAACTCCTCTGCAGAGGCTTCGAGCTGCCTCAGGGCATGGATTGAAGGCTCGGAGAAATCCTTTATGACGGCAATCGCAAAATAACCGCGTCCGGTTTCGGAGAGGATTGACCTTGCAGCTTCTTCTCCTTGCGGCATATAATGCTGTTCCGCGTCAATGTTTCCTATGACCGGCCAGGTCTCTTCCGGTGCCTTGAGTATAAGGGGGACATCTGTTCCGGAGCCGCTTTCTATATTGAAAAATTCAAGGTGGGCATTTACGCTCCCGTCTGCCATGCGGATTCCTGAGGTGAGGCAATAGTAGCCTTCTTCCAGGGCACATCCTTCAGAAAGAAGTTCTTTCCATCCGATTTCCTCATTTTCGTCAAATGCAAGAAGAACAGTTTTGCCGTCTTCTATTCTTGATAAGGTGAAATGCCTGTAATATAGCGGATTGCGTAGCCATGAAACAGGCTCGTAATGTGCTGTTACATTTCCGTGCAAAGCAGTTTTTGGAATTTCTTCAGTCCATTTGACGTCTTTCCATGCCTTGCCTTCTCTATATTGGGTTTTTCCTGTCACCTCATCGATTCTTGCTTCAATTCCTTTGCTTCTGCAGGCCGCAACAAAGAAAATATTACGGGAACGGGTGTCGGAAATTCTTGAACGCCATACAGTTGCCGGAGGGATGCGTATTCCCTGAGGATTGCATTTGTCGTCAATGCGTATGTGCCGGAGTGTCCAGTCGAGGATTTTTTCTGCAGTACCTGCCGGAAGGCCTTTGCCTATTTCGTCAAAGTACGGAAGCAGAGGCTCGTATGATACCCTCGGGCAGTCACGGTATGGACTGAATCTTTTGCCGCAGTGTCTGATTGCATCCTCAAGAACATCTTCTCTTACGTCCCCGAGGTCCTTGGCCGACAATGACGCAAGCAGTGCATCCGCATTCCTGGTTTTATGTCTTTGCCTGAAGGCCTCTGTTACATCTAAGTTTCCTTTCGGACGTGCATTTCTGATGGAGTCCTCCCTCGCAAGCAGCACGGTATTCATCTGCACCTGGTATTCTGTGGCTTTCGACGGAATAGGATTTTCCGCAGGCGGAGTTATTTCAATGTCCATTCCGAATCTTTCCCCGGTTTTTCGGGACAGAATGACTTCTGTGTACTCTCCCGTTGCCTTGGCTATGCCGAATCTGCCGTCTTTGTAGGCCCATACTGCCATGTCGCCGAGCCCAGTGTCCAGCGCTGCTGTCCCGTCCGGTCCGGTAACGGCTCTTGCGACAGTATAGAATTCGGCATAATTGTATATCTTGAATTCCACTGCAGCTCCTTCTGCAGGCTTGCCGTCCTGATCCAGGACTTTTACAGAAGTCCGCCTTGTTGGGATGTAGCTTTTGATTACGTTTATTTCCGTGTATGAATGTGTCTTTTTGATGATGTCCTCGGGGCCGTCATAATCACCGAAGGCAAGGGTATGGAGAAGCATTGCCCTTGAAACGGGCGCATTGAACCACGCCAGGTCAAGTACCGGTTCCGGTTCGCATGCTCCCATGAAATGCCAGTTTCCGTCCACGAACACTTCCACCCATGCATGATTGTCATCTGTATGCGCCCAGCGTGGGGTATATACCTGGCGTGCAGGGATTCCGGCCGCCCTTAGGGCAGCTACTGCGAGGACAGACTCCTCTCCGCATCTTCCGACTCCGGCTTTAATTGTCCCTGTCGGAGGCAGTGTTCTTGCATCAGAAGGCGTGTAAGTGGCCATTTCATGGCACCAGTGGTTGATTTCGAGAGCTGCCTTTTCCGCATCCATGCCCTTGATGCGTTCAGCCAGTTCGTCAGAATAGAGTGTCCTGAAATCGTCCAAAGCCTCATTGTTTACCCTCAGTGGCAGCACGAAATGCCGGAATTCCCTTTCAGGAACTGTCCATGCACAGCTGTTGCGTGTTTCCAAAGTCTTGCGCACGTTTTTGAGCCAATAGCTGAACGGGTATCCGTTCAAATCCGGAAGAGGCATTGAATTATATAGGAAAGCAAGATACTCTTCCTCTTCGTTTGTGATTTCCTCAAGCCTTGCCCTTATGATGTAGTCCGTTGTGTTCTCCGGAAAATCAGGTATTTCAAGCAGGATGCCTTCCGGTGTATGTGTGAAATGTATCTTTTCACCTTTGTCAAATGACGTTGCCTCAATGAGGTTATGTGCGCGGAGAGGCAGAAGAATGTGCCTGCTTCCGCCGGAAGAGGCTGAGGACATGCCATCTTCTGCGGCTGAATCACCGGTGCTGCCGAGAATGTGCAGATAAAGTTCATTTCCTCTTTGTGTTGTGACTCCCCACGGCTGTTCCGGGATGCATCCTCCTTCAGTGCCGTATATTGTTTCACCATAGACTTCCAGCCATCTGCCTATTGTCTCCAGGCGTTCCAATGCTTCTTCCGGCAATGTGCCGTCCGGCCTCGGGCCTATGTTCAGAAGCAGGTTAGCTCCTTTCCCTGCTGTTCTGACAAGATATTGTATAAGGAATTCCGGAGATTTGTAGTCTTTGTCGGCTATTTTGTACCCCCAGCTGCGGTTCATTGTCTGGCATGTCTCCAGTGGCAGTCTTGAGATTTCCTGTCCGGACAGCCCGTATTCATTCTTGCCGGGAATGTCACGTTCGAAAATCTGTATGTCTTCTCCCTCGAACGGAAGGAGATGATGGTTGTTGCCAACAAGGCAGGATGGCTGCAGGCTGTGGATAAGGTCATACTGATGGCGAAGATTCCATATTTCCGGCTGCTCTTCCCTCGGTCTGCTGTCCTTGTCCCATACCCCGTCGAACCATATCGCCCCTACAGGTCCGTATCCTGTCAGCAGTTCGGTAAGCTGCTCATCCATGAAATCAAGATAATGCTGCCAGGTTTCTGCCTTCCTGCCGTCGCCATGGCATGAATCCTCATCTGGATACGGCCTTCCCGTGCCATGGCCTGTACGTCCGAGAGGCCAGTAGTCGGTGCGTCCCCAGTCAAGGTGGGAGTAGTAGAAATTGAGCATTATGCCTTCTTCCTTGCAGGCTTCTGCCAATTCTTTCAGTACGTCTCTTCCGAATGGAGTGGCCTTGACAATGTTGTAGCCGCTTGCCTTGGAGTCATACATGGAAAAGCCGTCGTGGTGACGTGATGTTATGGTGATATATCTGGCTCCTGAAGATTTTATGGCCCTGACCCATTCTGAGGCATCGAAACCGGACGGGTTGAATCCTCCTGCAAGCCTCGGATATTCGCGGTAGTCGATGTTTTCGTTCTGCATGACCCATTCTCCATGGCCGAGCATTGAATATATTCCCCAATGGATGAATATGCCGAAGCGCGCTTCGGAAAATGCTTTCCGGGCCGCGATGTTTTCCTCTGATGGAACATAGGTCTGGGCTGATGCTCCACTGATACATAAGATTGCCGCAAGTGCCGCAAGGATTGTACGTGCAGAATTTTTCATTATATCTGTATTCTTAGTGTCATTCTCATGGCCAAAGGCCGGGAGCTGGCATGCAAGTCTGCTGGGATGCAAACCTATATGTGCGCTAAACACAAATGTAGCAAAATTTGCATATATCGGCCTATATATTTCCGTGAAAAAGACGATATTTGCAACTATGATGAATGCTAACCTTAAAATAGTGGGCACATTTCTTCTCTGTGCCATGTTTTCTGCATTGGTGCATGCGGAAAATGCAATGATTTCTATTGAGACTGACAATGTCTCGATGATAATGGGAACAGACAATAAGGGCGAACTTCTTTTCCGGCACTTCGGCGGACGGATCGGAGACATTTCACAATTTGCCGGATATAAAACCTACAGACGTTCTGACTATGGGACTGACCCTCTTGCATATCCTGCAGCCGGAGGACGTTTTTTCAATGAGCCGGCCCTGCTTGCAGAATATGGCAACGGACATCTTAATACTGAACTCAAATATGTGTCCCACAAGAGTATTCAGGTGGACGGGAATGTGACCAGGACAGAGATTCTTTTACAAGACCGGGTTACTTCGCTCCGCGTGCTGCTTGTCTATACGGCGTATGCAAAGGAAGACGTCATAGTCTGCCATACAGAGATCACGAATGGAGGAAAGAAGCCTGTGCTCCTGAAGAACTACTATTCGAGTTCACTTCCTGTCATGGCCGGGAAATATCACCTTATGCATTTCTATGGCTCATGGGCCCGGGAGATGCAGGTTGATACGGAGCCTCTTTCCCATGGCATAAAGACAATCGAATCCAAGAAAGGTGTAAGGACAACGCATACTGAGAATCCTTCTTTTATGCTGGGGCTCAATGCTGACGGATTTGATGAGAATCACGGGGAAGTGATTGCCGGAGCGCTTGCCTGGAGCGGCAATTTCAAGATAAGTTTCCAGATGGATGAGACTGACAGGGTAAACATTCTGGCCGGAATAAATCCGTATGCTTCCGAATACAGGCTTGACAAGGGAAAGACGTTTGTAACTCCGGAAATGATTTATACATACAGTTTTGCCGGTACTGGCCAGGCAAGCCGTAATCTGCATGACTGGGCAAGGAATTACGGGTGTTACGATTCTTCTGTCATGTGCCCGACTCTGTTGAACAGCTGGGAGGGGGCATATTTTGATTTCAATACAAAGACCTTGACTGACATGATTGACGATGTCAGGGATATGGGGCTTGAGATGTTTGTTCTTGATGACGGATGGTTCGGAAACGCTTATCCGAGGAATGATGCAAAACATGGGCTCGGAGACTGGGAGACCAATGTCGCGAAACTTCCGGAAGGAATAGGCTATCTTGTTGACTATGCGCACGAAAGAGGTGTGAAGTTCGGTATATGGATAGAACCGGAAATGGTGAATCCGGAAAGTGAGCTTGCGCGTAAGCATCCTGAGTGGATAGTGAAGTCGGAGGGCAGGGAAGTGCCTACAATAAGGACTCAATGGCTTCTTGACCTGTCAAACCCTGACGTGCAGGACTTTGTGTTCGGGGTATTTGACAGGACAATGCAGCTGGCCCCTGGTATAGACTACATAAAATGGGACGCAAACAGGCATGTGGAAAGTTTCGGCTCGGAATATTTGGAAAGGCAGAACCATTTTTTTGTGGAGTATGTGCAGGGATTCCGCAATGTGCTGAGACGGCTGAGGGAAAAATATCCTGAGGTGATAGTTCAGGCCTGTGCTTCCGGAGGAGGACGTGTTGAATATGGTGCTCTCAAATATTTCAATGAGGTATGGACCAGCGACAATACGGAGGCGCTGTCAAGAGTGTTCATCCAGTACGGGACAAATATGATTTACCCTGCCTGTGTGACCGGGTCGCATGTGTCTGCTGTGCCCAATCATCAGACCGGGAATGTTACTCCTCTCAAATTCCGTTTTGATGTGGCCTCTGCAGGACGCCTCGGCATGGAGCTGCAGCCGAAGGACATGACTGATGACGAGAAGGAGTTTGCAAAGATGGCCATAGCGTCTTATAAGGAATACCGCGACCTGGTGTTTGGCGGTGATTTGTACCGGTTGATGTCTCCATATGAAAGCGGAGACCATTATGCACTCATGTATGTGTCCAAGGACAAGAAGCGTGCGGTTGTATTTGCATATTGCATCAAGTTTCAGGGACGTACTCTGATTCCTGTGATCCGTCTTCATGGGCTGGACACGTGTCTGAAATATTCAATTAGGGAACTGAATGTGAAGAAGTCAAGGTTCTGGGGCTCAGGAAAGGTATTCGGAGGAGATTACCTGACCAGCCATGGCATCAATCCGCAGCTTACGAAGATTTATGACAGTTCTGTTTTTTATCTTGAGGCTGAAAATTGAGCAGTGTAAAATGTAATGCTCTGATAATTATTGTTTTACGCAATCACGGGTGCCAAGAATTCCGTGCACCCGTGATTGCGTAAAGTGTTGATGTTCAGTTGGATGTGTTTTGCACTCGAATTCAGTGCTCCTTGCTTTGCTGCATTCATGTGGCGTGTGCAGCAGAACGGCGGCATTTTTACACCAGGCCCTGGGCCATCATGGCATCTGCAACTTTGATGAAGGCTGCTATGTTGGCTCCCCTGACATAGTTCACGTAGCCGTCTTCTTCTGTACCGTATTTCACGCAGGCTTCGTGGATGTCTGTCATGATTCTTTTCAGGGTGCTGTCGACCTCTTCCGGAGTCCATTTGAGCCTGATGGAGTTCTGTGTCATTTCAAGGCCTGATGTCGCGACACCTCCTGCATTGGAAGCCTTGCCGGGCGAATACAGGATGCGTGCCTTCTGGAAGACTGCTATTGCTTCAGGAGTGGACGGCATGTTCGCACCCTCTGCCACGCAGATGCATCCGTTGGCTACAAGTGTCTCAGCCTCTTCTCCGTTAAGTTCATTCTGGGTCGCACATGGAAGGGCGATGTCGCATTTGATTCCCCATGGCCGGCCTCTTTCAAAATATTGTGCAGAAGGATATCTCTCCGTATATTCACGTATGCGGCCGCGATATACGTTTTTCAGTTCCATCACATATTGCAGCTTTTCGGAATCGATTCCGTCCGGGTCGTAGATGCATCCGTTGGAATCTGAGAGGGTAACGACCTTGGCCCCGAGCTGGAGTGCCTTCTGTGCCGCATATTGCGCGACATTGCCGGAACCGGAGATGACCACCGTCTTGCCTTCGAAGCTTTCGCCTCTTGTAGCGAGCATTGCGGAGGCGAAATAGCAGGTGCCGTATCCCGTGGCCTCTGGGCGGAGAGGGCTTCCGCCCCAGTTCATCCCTTTTCCGGTAAGCACTCCTGTGAATTCGTTCCTGAGACGCTTGTATTGTCCGAACAGGAAGCCTATCTCGCGTCCTCCGACTCCGATGTCACCGGCCGGCACGTCTGTGTCGTTGCCCACATGGCGGTAAAGCTCTGTCATGAAACTTTGGCAGAACCGCATCATCTCGTTGTCTGACTTGCCTTTGGGGTTAAAGTCCGAGCCTCCCTTTGCAGCTCCCATCGGAAGGGTTGTGAGACTGTTCTTGAATGTCTGCTCGAACGCGAGGAACTTCATTATGCTGAGATTGACGCTCGGATGGAATCTGAGTCCTCCCTTGTATGGGCCTATCGCGCTGTTGCACTGCACTCTGTAGCCTCTGTTTATATGTACCTCTCCTTCATCGTCAAGCCATGGCACACGGAACATTATGACACGTTCAGGTTCAGCGATGCGTTCAAGGATTTTCTGGTCCATGAGGTATGGATGCTTCGCAATGTAGGGTGCGACACTTTCCACAACTTCCTTGACAGCCTGATGGAATTCTTTTTCTCCTGGATTTCTGGCAATGAGATCTGCCATAAATGAGTTTACGTAATTCTGCGCAAAATCGTTCATGATGTTTGGGGATTAATATGTTAAGTTCTTTCTTTTGAAAACGGCTCCGGCAAATAAGGGATACCGTAACCGTCATACTTACAAAAATCGGGATTATTTTCGTGAAATGCAAGAAGACATGCTGGTTTTGTATTCTGCCGGGCAAAAGTTTATGTGTCAGTTGATGGCATGAGGGGGAGAATTTTTGTAAAAAGTAAAATGTTGTTATTTTTATATATCGGCAATAAATGATGCTATTTATTTTTTGCTACATTTGTGCTGACGTACAATGCATTGCGCCCGGAATAGTCAAAGCGCCCTTTGATTATGTTCTCATTTTTTTGCTATGCTTGAAATCGTATTTTAACTGCATAATAATCATGTACAGACATTTTTTATCTGCTTTTGCACTGCTTGTGCTTGGCATGAGCTTTTGCATTCCGGAAATGGATGCGAAGAAAAAGGAAAAGAAAGCTGAAGAGGAGCAGGCCATTAAAGTCACATTGTATCTCAATGCTGATGCTCCTGTGCAGGGGGCGGGAAGTGCTGTAGAGGGCTACCTCAGGTCTGCCATGGCCAATGACCCTGATTTTTTTGAGGTCAGTGCAACACCTGACGGAGAGAGGGTCAGATATGCCGGCGAGGATGTCGATTCGCTTACTATAATGGATGACCTGAGATATGTCAAGCGCAAATGCCGAGGGACAGGGCTCGCCGGGAGTCCGAAGATACGTTGGGTGAGGGTTTTCCATGAAGGACGTGGAATAGATGTGTACTCCGCATATTTTGTGACTGCCACAAAATTCAACAATACCACAATAATCGAGACAACTATGCAATATTATATAAGTCTTGATGATGATGTGGCTGTTTTGGTCACGGGCATTAATTGCAGCAATCCTTATTATACCGGTGATCCAGAGGGCAACCGTGTGATGCTTGCGAATTATTTCGGGAAAATCTATGATTATGCGGAATTTGCCGGGCGTATCAGGGCCAATGAGTTCGGTACGCTGAAGGATGTGGTCCAGACCTGGGAGAATGAGTGGTCTGAATATCCGGTGAGCAGAATTGAAGGGAAAGTTAAGGCAGCCCATATCGGTGCACAGAAGACCGTCCTTGATGAAAGTTCATCAAAATCAGCTGGATGGAAAAGAATGAAGACTGAAGTTGTGTTTGCCAAGCATACAAGGACCATAAATACCGGATCTGGTTTTGATGTTGCTCCTTGGGCACGACATATCAGGCATGAAGGGACAGGATACAGGCTTTATGTGCCTCCTGTAGGACTGTATGCGGATGTCTGCTTTGCGGATTTCAGCAGATTCGGTAGCTTGGGCTATGTGTTTGGTGCGTCATACAGCCGTTTCGGATATGAATGGGAGTGGGACAACGGCTATGGACCGAAGCTGCAGGACACCGGATGCAACCGCTTTGATGTAGAGGCAGGACTCAGCTGGCATGTGACGATATGCAGGAATTTCGAGGCATATATCAGGGCTATGGCGGATATAGCGATAATAGGCGACCGTACATTTGACCATGAGACCGGTGACAAGAGGATAGCTGACAGTGATTTCAAGACGTATGTGTCGTTTGCGGCCGTAGGTGGGCTGCGATATTATTTTTGCAGGAATGTCGGAATCTATGTGGAGGGCGGATATGACATAAGTTATGCTTCTGCCGGACTTTCTTTCAGATTCTGACATTGATTGTTGACCATATAAATCAAAAATATTGTATTATGAAAAAATTTTTTATTGCAATTTGCCTTGTCGCGCTTGCCGGACTTTTTGCATGCAACAAGGACAATGGAACTGACAATC
>CAMWUW010000086.1 GCA_947177525.1 uncultured Bacteroidales bacterium
AAAATAATAACTATTCAATATTTATGTTTAACTAATTTATGTGCTTATGAAAAAAGTTAAAATCTTTTTCACAGCGTTACTGGTCCTTGTGACTTCTGCGGCATTTGCTCAGAATATTACCGTGACAGGAACAGTTAAGGACTCTTCCACAGGTGATGCTATCCCTGCTGCGAGTGTCCTTGTGAAAAGCAGCAAGACTGCAAACGGCGTTGCTACTGATGTTGATGGAAAATTTTCCATTACGGTTCCGGCAAATTCCGTTCTGGTCTTCTCTTCAATCGGATATGAAACAAAAGAAGAGGCTGTAGACGGAAAGAAAAATATTGTCGTCTTTCTTGATGTTGACTCGCAATTCCTTGAGGGGGCAGTAAAAGTCGGCTATGGCTCAGCAAAAAAAATCGGCAATCAGGTGGGCGCAGTGGCAACTGTCAAGTCTGACATTGTGAAAAACTCTGCTTCGCAGTCTGCACTTGACCTTCTTCAGGGACAGGTGGCCGGTATGCAGGTCCTCAGTTCTGGCGGTGTGGCCGGAGATAACTCAATATCAATGAAAATTCATGGTGTCGGTTCCCTTTCCAGCAGCAGTGAGCCTCTGTTCATCATTGATGGTGTTCAGTCAAGCAGCACAATGGTGATGAACCTGAACCCTAACGATATCCAGGCCATTACTGTGTTGAAGGATGCATCTTCAACGTCAATCTATGGTTCCCTCGGTGCAAACGGTGTTGTATATGTTACCACCAAAGGTGGAAAATTTGATGAGAAAGCAAGTGTTACAGTTCACAGCCAGTGGGGTCTGTCTACTTTGGCCAACCGCCAGTTTTATGACAACATGATGAGCGGAGATGAATTGAAATCTTTTTGGATTCGTTCCGGTATCATGTCTCCTCAGGCAATAGAACAGACTTATACATCTAAGGGATATACCGCCAACACCAAGTGGCATCAGTATTTCCAGAACATGGCAGGTCTTCAGAGCCAGAATGACATAACAATTGAGGGCGGCAGTCAGAAGGTTGCATACATGTTCAGTATTTCTCAGTTCCATCAGGACGGTACGACCATCGGAAACTACTATGACCGTTATACTCTCAGGTCCAATATTCAGGCACGTCCGGTTGATTGGCTGAAAGCAGGTGTAAATCTTACCGGGTATATCACTGAGGACAGAGAGAACGGCAACTGGGGCAATTCATCAGGTACTGACGGAGTCTACACTTCCGGTGGAGCCTCGTATCTGATTAACCCTCTGTTTCCGGCAATTGACCCGGCTACTGGGAACGAGTATCCTGAGACTTATCCGAATGGACTTATCAACCCTAAGTATTATATGTCTAAAAGACAGGACAATTACAACAGATATGGTGTGAACGGTTCTGTATTTGTTGAGATAGAACCTTATAAGGGACTGGTGCTGGCTTCACGCGTGGGAACGGATTCTTATTTTGACAAGAGGGATTTCTTCCTGCTTCCTTCAGCTTCTTTTACGACTTTGACACAGAGGCTTCTTGGAGATTATTTTACGACCAAGAATACTATTACAAATACAATAGAGTACAGCGCTACAGTGAAGAATGCGCATGAATTCTCCGTCCTTCTCGGCCAGGAAGGAATCGGTTACCTTTACAAGTCTCACTCAAGTTCGTCAACAGGTCAGACAGATGACCGTCTCATGAATATTCAAGATGGCAAGGCTGACACAAGAACAGTGAATCAAGGCAAAAATGAATATGCTTTCCTTTCATTCTTCGCTCATGCTGACTATAGCTATAACGGCAAGTATTTCATAGACGGAACTTTCCGTTATGATGCATCGTCACGTTTCGGAAAGAATAATAGGTGGGCACCATTCTGGGCAGTCGGAGCTATGTGGAAAATAAGCAATGAGGACTTCCTCAAGAATGTTGGCGCAGTGAATGACCTTTCGCTCAAACTCAGCTACGGAACCCAGGGAAATGCCAATATCGGCAATTACGAGCACCTCGGCCAGATTGCTTCAAGTTCATCAAAATACAATGGTGAATCATATCTGTACCTCGGAAAGCCGAGCAATGAGAGCCTTACCTGGGAGAAGCAGAAACTTTTTACTGCTACGGTATCAGGACGTTTCTGGAACAGGTTTGATGCAGAGGTGTCTTTCTATCACAGAATGACTACCGACATGCTTATGAGCGTTCCTCAGCCTTATACTACCGGTTTCAGCAGCGTAAAGGCCAATGTCGGTGCAATGCAGAATACGGGTGTGGACATAACTTTGGGTGTAGATATACTTAAAGGCAAGGACTATGGACTTGGTTTCCATACTACATTCAATTTCAACTCAGAGCGTATCACGGAACTCTTTGACGGACGTAAGCGTTGGGAGATTGCAAATACTGGAGTTGCATACGTGGTCGGACATCCTGTGATGTATTATGCTCCTATTTATGCAGGTGTTGATCCTGAAGACGGAGCGCCTATGTGGTATCTTCCGGGGGATGACAAAGACATCTGCACCAAAGATCCAGCAAGAACGACGAAAGTCTTTAATGAAGAAGAACTGACACAGAATACCGGCATCAAGAGGCATGAGCCGATAAGCGGCGGTTTCGGTATTCGCGGAAATTGGAAAGGCCTTTCACTCAATGTGGATTTTTCATATTTCTGCGGCAAGTACCTCCTCAACAACGATGCGTTCTTCTATGCCAACCCGAATATGAATGCGGGCGAGAACCAGATAAAGACCGTGTCTGACTATTGGACAGCTTCAAATACGAATGCCCAGTTCCCGGACTGGTCAAAAGGATATAATATGGAGTTTGACACTCACCTTTTGGAAAATGCATCGTTCTTGCGTCTGAAGAACATACAGATCGGATATGCTCTTCCTAAGAAGGCTCTTGGTTCGCAGAACGTGGTTAAGGGTGTTCAGTTTACTGTCACAGGACGTAATGTGTGGACAGTGACAAAATATTCTGGAATTGACCCTGAGGTCGACAGGAACCTGACTGTAGGCTTGCCGGGAAACACCCTCCAGGTACTTGGCGGAATTGAAATCAAATTTTAATTTTTAAAAGGAAATGACAATGAAACATATATTCAGATCATTAATAGTTGCAGCGGCACTCGGAAGTGTTGCGTCATGCAACCTGGATCTCTATCCTGACACGACCCTGCCATACGACAAAGATGTTCCGATGATTCAGACACCGGCTGACATCACAAGTTACCACAGGGGTATCTATTCCAACTTCCGCGCATGCCAATCCGGAACATATAAGATTGCTGATGACGTGATGTTCGATGCATTCAATGCAGCACAGGGGTTCGGTAACAGGTTCGGAGGAATTCACCGTCTTGATGCTTCTTTTACTTCAGGAGATGACTACATAACATCATTCTGGAGCGACATGTATACGTCCATCAAGAATTATAATATCATAATTGAGCAGATTCCGATCGCAACAGTTGACAAGGAGGCTTACAAGGATGCACTTGAAGCAATGATGGCTGATGCCAAAGTTGCACGCGCGTGGACTTATCTTCAGCTTGCCCGCAGATATGGCAAGGCATATAATGCCTCTACAGCAGGCACAGACCTTTGCGTTCCCCTTGTTACTGTATATGACCAGAATGATCGTCCTGCAAGAGCTTCTGTCCAGGCTGTCTATGATCAGATAAAGAGTGATCTTGACGATGCTTATGAAGTTATTAAGAATGTGCCGGGACAAAATTCCGCACAGGAGTTTACCGCAGATGCCGTGCATTGCATTTATGCCAATTATTATCTCGATATCAAGAATTATGAGCAGGCATATTTTTATGCGGATAAGGTTACCTCAAGCACCCAGTATGCGCTTTGTTCAAATGAAGATGAATTCAAGGCGGAGTTCTTTGAGGATGCCGGCAAGGAGGCCATAATGCTTTTGCCGGTTTCACTTACAGAGCTTGTCGGCGGATACGGAGAGTACATAAATTATGGAAGCGACAGCAATTCTCCTACCGGATTTGCATTCAAGTCAGGTTTCCTTCCGTCAAAAGTACTTGTTGATTCATACGAGTCTGCGGATTTGCGTCGCAGGAACTGGTTTGACAATACATCAAAGATACCTTTTGGAAGCAGCGGCTCATACTATCAGAACAAGTTCTATGTATTTGTGAAATTCAAGGGTAATACAGCTCTTAACTCAAGCGGTATAATAGATGGGCACATTGCGCCTAAGCCATTCTCTCTGCCGGAGATGTATCTCGTTGCTGCTGAAGCTGCTTTTCTTGGAAATCATAAGGTAAATGCGCTTGCAAAACTTACTGAACTTCAGACAATGCGTGGTGCTACTCCTGTCAGCACAATAACTCTTGAGGCCATACAGAAAGAGTGGTTTAAGGAGACTGTCGGTGAAGGACTTCGCCTTGAGTGTCTCAAGCGTTGGGAAATAGGCTGCGGTGTCAGGACAGGACAGAGCGGAGCTTTGGATAGCAACGTGCTCATGGAGACAGTCGGTTATACTGACCGCTCACTTGCAGCCGGAGACTATCATTTGTGCTGGCCAATTCCTGCGTATGAAATAAAGGTTAATCCTAACCTCGTACAGAATGAAGGTTATTCAGCTGTAGATGCTGACTGAAAAATCTTTTCATAACACTCAAAAGAATAGTTTCATGAAAAATACAGTTAAATTTCTTGCTCTCGCAAGCTTATCTATTTCATTGGCGGCTTGCAACAAGGCAAAGTTCGTTGACGAAGACTTTGTAAGTCTCGAAACAAACAGGGTTAGTGTCACTGAGGATGCCGGAATCCTTAAAATTCCGGTAGCTCTTTATGGGGCTGATGAATGCGTCGTAACTTATGCAGTTGCTGATGAGACTGCGAAGGCAGGAGTCAATTACGAAATCGTGGACCGTAATGGCAAGCCTAATAAATCAGGTGTGTTGACCATCAGCAATTCAGACAAGGCTGTAAATGATTCGATAAGAATCAAGATTACTGACCTTACCGGAACAGATACGGGCAATCTGACATTCAGCATCACTCTGAAGGAAACCTCTGATGACGCTATCAGCGTTGGTGCATTCAATACATGCAAGTGTACGATTGTGGATAATGACGGTGGACTTACAAAACTTTTGGGAAGCTATACCGGAACAGGTACAGATACTAAAGGTGCTGATGTTCAGTTCGAGTTTGATCTTGAGGAATACAACCCTGCGGCTGATCCGGAGACAATGTATCCTAAGGCGAACTGCATGCTCGCTAACGGAAAGATGCTGTTCGCAAACGGAAATAACATGTCTTTTGCTGAGCCTCTTTATGCATACTTCGACTCCAATATGGCACAGCTCCATGTATATGGACTCCAGCCGTTCAACAGATATAATTTTGGTGACCCTGTGGGAATATGTTATGTGGCATGGGGCAATGCTGCTTCTTCGATGGCACAGCTCCTCAGCAAAGAAGATATTATCATAAATGCCGGTGATGGCTCTCTGGAATTGGCCGAGAATATGCTTTTATGGCTGCTTGACCAGACCGGTACTCCTAACGGATATACGGCAGGTGACTTGAAAGCAGGGTACAAATGGACAAAGTAAATAATGATTGACATCTGCTTTTGATGAAAAGATATTTAATCATATTATTATCTGTAGCAGCAGTCATCTCCTCATGTGTGAAGGAGGTGGCTGCTGTTGCCGATAAGCCGCAGGAGGATAAGGCTCTTACAGCTGATCCATGCATTATTCCAGGGGAAATCATAGTCGAATTTACAGAGGAGTTTACCTTGCAGGTGGAAAAAGAGTTTGCAGAAGGGAAATTCCTTCATACCCGTGCCGGAGGTGCCGGTGAGGTGTTCGCCTCCCTTGGTGTGACGTCTGTCAAGAGACTATATGATGACGGAGGTGAATGGGAGGAAAGACATCGTGCTGCGGGACTTCACAGATGGTACCGTATCAGATATGATGAGTCTCTGCCTGCAACCAGGGCCGGATCTGATTTGTCATCGATATCAGGTGTTGTCTATGTTGAACCGGTACGTAAAATCAAGTCTACTGCAATATTCAATGACCCTCAGCTCTCATCCCAGTGGCATTACTATAATGACGGCTCAAAAACCGGCATGCAGGCTGGTTCTGACATCAATGTGGTGCCGGTATGGGAAAAATATACGAGCGGTTCTCCTAATGTGATCGTTTCAATTGTTGACGGAGGCATTCAGCTTGATCATCCTGATCTTGTCGCTTCAGCGATACCGGCAGGACCGAACGGAAGTAAAAGCTTTGTTCAAGGTTTCACAGGATACACCATTTATCCTCATGACCATGGTACGCATGTCGCGGGAACTATAGGGGCAACTAACAACAACGGAATCGGTGTCTGTGGAGTTGCCGGAGGTTCAGAAGGACGTGGAGGTGTGAAACTGATGTCATGCGCCATTTTCAAGGATAACCCGAATGATCCATCTCGTGACTTGGGCGGAGATTCATGGAATGCCATGGTGTGGGGAGCTGACCATGGGGCCGTTATTTCGCAGAACAGCTGGGGATACGATTATGAAACAGCTGAGGATGCCAAGAACGGCTCGGTAGGAAGCATAAAGTCGGCCATTGACTATTTTATCAAATATGCCGGATGCGATAAGAACGGAAACCAGCTTCCTGACAGCCCGATGAAAGGTGGAGTTGTGATTTTTGCTGCCGGCAATGATGCATGGCCAGACGGTTGGCCGGCCAAATATGAGCCTTGTGTGGCTGTAGGCTCTTTCGGTGCAGACTATGCACGTGCTTATTATTCAAATTACGGGGACTGGGTAGATATATGTGCACCTGGAGGAGATGCCTATAAAGGATATGAAGTGCTCAGTACTGTGACCGGAAGCAAGTATGGCAAGATGCAGGGAACTTCTATGGCATGTCCTCATGTCAGCGGTGTTGCTGCCCTTATCGTATCGTATTTCGGTGGTCAGGGATTTACTAATGATATGCTTTTGGAACGTCTTCTTGGTGGTGCAGACAATACGACGAAGCTTGCTTCTGCCAAGATAGGACCAAAATTAGATGCGTTCGGTTCATTCAATTACGGAGGTAAGGTGGCTCCTGATCCGGTAACGGAATTTTCGGTCAGGGGACAGGCAAATACTCTTGTCTTTGACTGGTGTCTTACAGGGGATGAGGATGCCCCGGACGGAAGATGCTACAGTTATTTCCTGCTTGCATCCAAGAACAGAAGCGACTTTGATGCATTCAAGCCTTCTGCCGTACCTGCCGGCATGTCAGTTCGTCGGCATATTGTCGCCAATGATTTGGCAATAGGTGATGATATCTCAGCAGTATTGCCGGACCTTGATTTTGAATCCGGATACTATGCAGCAATAGTCGGGTGTGACTATAGCATGAATGTATCAGCAATGTCGGATGTCAAATCAGTAAGCACGACATTCAATAATGCGCCAGTTATAGAAACTGATTATACCGGTGATTTCAAGGTACATTCCCACGAGACGCTGACAGTTCTGTATGATATATATGATCCTGATGGGCATGGGATTAACGTCTCATACCGAAGCGGCAGCAATGCCGACAAGTTCGTGGAGACTGCAGCAGGCAAGTACAGGCTTGATATTTTCGGTAATGCGGCTGAACCCGGTAAATACTCCGCCATAATTTCTGTATCAGACAATGTCGGTGGCAGCTATGGACAGACTGCCTTCAGTACTGTGGCGTATGAAATCCTGCCTAACCACGCTCCTGAAATTATCAAGCCGCTTCCGGGCATACTGATGACGCGCAAAGGAGAAACTGTGGAACTGGACATGTCTGAATACATTTTGGATGAAGACGGGGAGGTGCTTGAATATACTGTGACGCATACAAATTCAAAGATAGGGAATGTCAATCCAAGTGGCAATATACTCACTCTCACTTCTCTGAATTTCGGAATTGATGAGGTAAGTATTGTCGCGACGGACTGCCGCGGCGAGCAGTGCCAGCTTGACTTCCGTCTGGTTGTACGTGACCCGTCGGCTGATGCGGACATTTATCCGACTATGGTCAAGGACTTCCTTACAATTTCAGCAGGAGAGGACACCGGTACACTGATACGGATATACTCTGCATCAGGGCAGCTTGTTTATGACGAGACATGTACCGCAGGTGCGTTTAATCCGGCAAAAATAGATATGTCCGATTTTGCTCCAGGCACTTATCGTGTTGTAGTTACTATAAAAGGAAAGACTACGGAGCGCACGATTGTAAAACTATAAACTAACTTAATTACAAAAAAATGAAACTGAAATTTTTCCCTGCAATGCTTGTTGTCGCTTTGGCCGCAATAGCTTGCCAGAAGCCAGACTCAGCCTCTGAGCCTAAACTTGAAGTCAGCGGACTCTCTCTTACAGAGAATGCAGTTGCTGTTGAAGCTGCCGGAAAAAGCCTTTCTTTCTCGGTGAACAGTAATGTGTCTTACACTGTTACATCAGATAAGGAGTGGGTGAAAGCAGATCCGGCATCCATTGAAAATACAGACAAGAAAGACAAAAAGACCATTGTCAATGTGACAGTGGAACCTAATGCGACAGAGGTGGCCCGTACAGCTACCGTAAAGATTGCTTCAGAAGGTAACTCTGCCCTTGACTTTACGTTTACCATCAGTCAGGCGGCAGCCAAATACGAAAAGTCGCTTGAAGTCCTCACGACAGGGCTGGAGCCTATAACTGAACCGTTTGCTATCAGTGCATCAGAAGCTGCTGTTTCTGTGATGGCGGTGTCTACTGTATCATGGACAGCATCATCAAGCGCTTCATGGCTTGCAGTTTCCCCAGCTTCAATGACAATAGAAAATTATGAGGAAACTCCTGCAACTGTGAAGTTCACAATAGGGGCAAACACCACTGTTGAAGCTCGTGAGGCAACTGTGACTTTCACAGGTGAAGGTGTGGACCCTGTATCTGTCAAGGTAAATCAGGCAGGAAAGATTGTCTATACGTTCGATATCGATGTGATAGATATAACCCATGCATCTGCTACAATCACTTGTCTCCCTTCTGATCCCGAGGTCTACTATCTTCTTTCTTGTGAAAGTTCGAATTATGTCAATAGATTTGAGACAGGTGCAGAACTGGCAGCGGCAGACATGGAATATTTCCGTAATGAATATGGCGACAATTATGCCGATTACAATTTTACATCTTTTGAGGAGTTATTCCTTAAGGGACTCTGCCAGACAGGAAATCAGGCTTGGGATCTAAATCAGCTTAATGAGGCTACTGATTATGTTGCATACGTCTTTGCAGTAGATTCTGAACTGAATGTTGTGTCAGATGTTTTCAGGAAGGAGTTCACGACAGAAAAATTGAATTATGAATTCTATGGAAATGCAGTATGGTATGATGTGTTTACCGGGACCTTCTTTAAGATTCCGGCCTCATCATTCCCTTGCGATGTATATACGGATTCAACCAGACCTGGCGTATTCTTCTTTGATTCACCTTACTGGTATAACAATATTGCCCCATGGTTTGACGAGACTCCTGAAAGCATGAAACAGTATACAGGCAATTATAAGCAGGTATACATTGAAATAGATTGTTCAAATCCTGATGATGTGGCATTCCCTGCTCAGGAACTCGGATACTCTCTGAGTTCTCAGTATGGCTGGTTTGCCGGAGGAGCGGCCGGTTCCGCCACCGGAACATATAAGGACAATATAATAACATTTGATGGCCATTCATTAGTTGCGTCAATGTCTAAATATAATGATGGAGCATCATATTATATCTCTGACAATGAAGGTGAGGTGACATTTACTGTTGCCATCACTCCTGGAGGTGCTCCAGCCAAGCCGGCCTCTGTATCAACATCAGCAATAAAGGCAGAACGCAGCCGCAAACAACCTTTGCAGAAATTTGCTCCTGCAAATTGCGTAGAGCTTCGCTAATTGATTGTCAATAATGAAACAGTACTTTACAATATTTGTTTCACTATTGCTTGCCATCACATTATCGGCACAAAGCCGGTCCGCCCTTCCATGGATGCGGACCGGCCGTGGTGCCGCTGATATGGCGATGGCCGGTTCTGCTTTCATGTCTGACAATAATATGGCCTGGGCATCGTACGGCAATGCGGCAATGATACCATTCAGTTCTGAAAACATGTCGGTTGAGGCCGGCTATATGTTGTATAATCCGGCAAAGACAAATTACGTGAATGCTGGTTTTGCATACAACATTAAGAGCCGTTTTGGAGTCACAGCCGGAATATCTTATGGCTTCGATCCGTCGTTTGACATGTATAACGAAAGCGGTAAGGTTACGGGCTCTTTCTCGCCGGGAAAACTTATGGCAGGTGCAGGTGTCTCATGGCGTTTTGTGGATTTCATGTCAGCAGGAGTCAATTTGCGATATGCAATGCAGACTTTGATGAAAGGACAGTCTTCGTCAGTATTTGCTGCAGATATAGTCCTTATGGGCCGGTTCGGTGACTTTTCCGTTTCTGCCGGTGCAATGAATCTCGGCACTCCGGTAACGGCTTCAGATGGTAAAAAGTATCCTATTGCATCTTCGGCAAAACTATCTGCCATGTATGATACTGTATTTGCCGCACAGCATGGGCTGCAGATTAATATTGATGCTGATTACTATTTTTCGAATTCATTTACTGCAGCAGCTGGAGCACAGTACGGATGGAATGATATGGTGTTTGTCCGTGCCGGTTACCGCTACTCTGCCAAGACTTGCATAATCCCGTCTTTTGCTTCAGTGGGAATTGGCGCAAAATTCAAGGGCATTCGTCTTGATTTTGCATACCTTATGGCTAATGACGCGCTTAAGAACACTATTAATGTAGGTTTAGGTTATTCTTTTTAGCAGGGTAATTGACAAATCTTTTGAAACATGAAGACTCCTGTTCGTGTCAATGACAAGTCAGGAGTCTTTCTTTTGCTATATTACGATTATTGGTAAGCCTCCGAAGAAATGCATATTGTAGCCGGGATTGATCCTGGCTACTTTTGC
>CAMWUW010000087.1 GCA_947177525.1 uncultured Bacteroidales bacterium
TCCTTGTAGACTGAGGATTCATCATTTATAAACAATACCGGAACCGTAAACGGAGCCTGGAACACGTAGCACTGAGTACTCAGGTTTTCCAGCACATGTATGTCCTCGGAAACACTCTCGATTGCAAGAGGCAGCGCATACTGGCTGAGTTCTCCTGAATATGACGATATCTTCACCGGAACCACGGCTGATACTGAATTGGCAGGAATAGTTACGGTAACACGTCCGTTGTCGGAAACAGTCCCGTCTTCATTGTAAAGAGCCCAGTTCTCATCCGGCAGAATCACAAGCTCTTCACCGAATTTCTCGAAATGTTCCTGAGGGAACTCGCGGTCAACGGCAAGAGTTACTGTCACATCATGGCTGAGCTTATGGGTCATCCTGACTGTAACATTGTAGTCCGCATCCCTCATAGGCCTCATAAGACAGTCATATTCATCACGGGACATTGCATCCACAAGATACAGAGCGTTGTCCAGAGGCTTGTTGACGGCATCGTCACATCCAGAAAAGGCAGGAAGCACGAACATTGCCGACAGTATGTAATGATATATTCTTTTCATATAAAACATTTTAGCTTAAGTGTTATTCAACTGCAGGGTTCATCACCTGGATGGCTCTTCTTATACGCGGATATGTTACCGCACCTACAGGAGAATAGTCGTTGTTGATAAGGTAGGCTCCCATACCGCCCTTGCGCATATATTCACCATTGACAAACGGTGTCCAGCGGGCTACGCCTTCCCACGACAGCAGCCCCTGTGTTCCCCAGCGGTCCTGCCATGCGACACCTCCCTTGTTCCACTCCCATTCTGTGGATTCGAGGGCTATGAAGCGTGAAGCGACAAATTCCGGCTCAAGATACGGGCTGAAGGCATCCACGACATCCTGCAGATAGCTGTCAAGATATCCGTCAGACCTCTTGTGCGCATTGCTGCTGTTGGTACAGTACACCTGATTCGCGAAATAATCGAAATACACGCATGCCTCTTTGGCAGGAAGCCTTGCAGGCTCTCCGTCTATCATCAGTATCTTGTCACCGAGTCCTTCACGCATACGTTTCACGAAAGCATAGGTACGGTCGTGTGCCGCCTTTGAGGTTATTTTGTTCTGGTCACCTATAAGGTCTCCGACATTGTCGCCTACAGCCCATCCGTACTCCATATCCCAGTCGAAACCGTCAAGACACAGTACATTGTTGATGATGTGGCACAAAGAGTCGGCATAGAGTTCGGCAGCCTTTACTGCCATCGCATCCATTTCCAGAGTGTTGTCAAGTCCGTCATCCGGGTCCATTCCCCAGAATGCACGACGTGCCTTGAGAGCATCAGTGAATGTATCATATTCACCGGTATACCTATTCCGGACCTTCACCGGATTCTCTTCAGAAGCATTGTATACCCACGAAGGAGTTATCTGCGTTCCTATGGAATGTGCGATAAACACAAGCAGACACTTGAGCCCCTTCTTTTCCTGAGCCTCCTTAAGGTCGGCTTTCTGTGCTTCCGTATAGTTGAAGCCTGCACCCCACATGGATATGATGTCAAGACTGTCTGGCAGTCCCATAAGACTTGTCCTGTAATCCTGTGACATTCCGCTCCAGCCCTGATAATAGCCCATCATCACCTGATGGTCGCTTTCCCGGTATGCGCGGATATTTGCATAATGTACCTCAAGCTCAGCCTCTGATTTTATATTCGCCGTGCGGTCTGTGGGCATCAGCGGTTCAGGCTCAGTCCACTTGCTGCATGACAAGGATACCGCAGCAACGGATGAAGCCAATAGCATATAATTGATAATTTTCTTCATAATTGTCTGTTATTGTACTATTTTGCCCACCATAACTTAGTGGCGTAATTGTCACCTCCCTTGAGGTATCCTACAGCCGTCGCGAGATTTGCCGAATTCTGTCTTGACTCGTCAATTGAAAACCTCAGACGGTTGGCAACAGGCATACCGCTGTATTCCGCTGACACTTTTCCAGGACATACAGGCATAAATTCCGGATAACCTGTGCGGCGATAGTCACACCATGTCTCGTGTCCCAAAGGATAGAGGGCTATATACTTCTGGGTGATAATGCGCTGCAGTTCCTTGCCGTCTTCAGCCCATGCAATGGTTATCGTACTTGGAGCGTCGCTGTCTTCGCTGTTCATATAATCCACATAAGCGGCAGGAAGGCTTTCTGCATCAGCAAGATATGCCTCGGCTCCACTTACTCCCCACTGCGAGAATGAAAGACGTATACCGTTTTCGTACAAAGCCTTTGCATCTTCGGATGTCCATCCTTTCAATGCACACTCCGCGCGCAGGAAAGAGACTTCTGCAGCAGTAAGAAGCGGATAGTCGCTGTACTGTCCCACATTTGGCCTTGAACATGTAGCCTCCACCTGGGCGTCGCTTGCCTGGCTTCCTGCACGAAGCCCCACATAAAGATTTTCGGTGACTCCGGTTGTGGTATTTTCATGGCTGTAGGTTGTGAAATATGCAGAACGGCGCGCATCGTTGTAGCCATTCATATAACAGGTCAGATCTGCAGCGGCGAAAGTGTCGTTATATGCACCGGACATCATAATGTAAAGTTTGGAAGTCATATCCGACATCAGACCTATACGCATGTGCATGAAAGCACTGTCATCGTTGGACTCTATGACTCCCCCGCTGATTGCCTTGGCAACATAGGTACCGGTAAGCTCCGGCTCAACATTGCTTATACGCACTGCAAGACGAAGGAGAAGAGAATTGGCGAATTTCAGCCACTTGTTCATGTCTCCCTGGTAAACCCTGTCGAAATTGGTAATATCGGCACAGGTTCCGAGTGCAATACAGGCTGCAAGGTCATCTATCGCACCGTCAAGTTCCTCAAGCATAGCTTTCCAGGCAACCTCCTCAGTATCATAAGGGATATACAGGTCAAGGTTTTCCGGATTGACGGCAGTATAAGGAATCGGGCCGTATGTATCTGCAAGACGGTGCATGGCTGCCACGCGCAAGATACGTGTCAAGGCCCAGATGCTGCTGTTGCTGCTGTGTCCCGTAAAATTCCATGTAGACACGTATGACTGATAGAAGGACATTACATTTGTAAAAGGATTGCTGATCCAGTGGTCTCCGTCAGGAGAATACCACGAGAAATCACCTCCCCAGTTATTCTCCCCTCCACCGGGTTCGCACATAAGCATACGGCCCCATACATCGCCGATAAGGCTTTCGCAATGCTGGAATGAACCGGCATCGGTCTGAGGAACTATATAAAGCTGCATAGTAGGGATCATTGAACCCTGACGTATATTGTCCCTGTCGAGGTCTTCCTCGGTAAGCGCACCGTACGGCCAGTTTATCTCGTGAAAATAATCATTGCACCCTGTAACGCCCAATACGGCTACAGCCGCAACTGCTATCTTAAAGATATGTTTCATACTTTTTTGCATTAGAATTCAACTTTGACACTGAAACCCATATTACGCTGCCCTGGCATCATCAGGAAGTCCGTACTCTGGTTATATGTACCGGTGGACAGGCTGAGATCCGGATCGAACGGAGCCTTGCAGTAAATCATCCAAAGGTTGCGTCCGATGAGAGACAATGTAAGTCCAAGCTTGTCATTGAACCACTTCCTCGGCAAGGTGTACCCCAGAGACAATTCCTGAAGACGCACATTGGTTCCATCGTAGACATACTCCTGAATGAGTCCGCTATTGATGTTTGCAACTGTATTGTAATATGACTGCGCGTCCACATGGCCGTGATTTACCCACACGCCTCCGGCATCCCTGGCGTCAGCTGTCTGCTGGGAGACTCCTGCCCTGTCAAGGAACATCTGCGTATATGATACTGCCAGCCCTCCGATACGGGCAGTCAGAAGGAAATTGAGGGACAGGCCCTTATATGAAAGCGTATTGCTCCAGCCGATGTTTCCCTTCGGAAGCGTCGAGCCCAGCTTGCGCGGCTCAATTGACTCTACCGAGACCTCACCGTTTGGATTTACGAATATACGTCCTTCCATATCACGTACAAAATCCTGTGATGTATAGATGTCACCCATGGAATTACCAACCTTGATAGGGTTGTTTCCGGACTGGATTCCGATGTCCTCAGGATAATATGTCCTGTCTGTCACAGGGTCGTAGTATGAACCGAACAATTCTGTGATACGGTTCTGGTTGGCACTGTATGTAAGGTTGGTGCTCCAGCCGAAACCGTTCCAGGTGTTGTCATATCCGACTGCAAGCTCAATACCCTTGTTGCGCACATTACCTGTCTGGATATACATTGTAGAATATCCTCCGGATGCTGCGGAAATGGAAACCGGTATAGTCTGTTTCTTGGTATCGGAAAGATACAGAGTAAGATCCAGGCTGAAATTCCTCAGCAGACGTGCAGTAAGGCCGACTTCCCAGGAATCTGTCTTTTCCGGATAGAGATGAGTAATCGGACGGTAGTTCGGAGTACTTGCTGCCGAACCGTTCCAGGTATAATAAGTTTCAGTAAGGCCTCGCTGAAGAGGAGAACCGACATCGGCGAATGAAGCCCTTACCTTCAGGTATTCGAGCCAATTCGGCATCTTCACCAGTTCGGAGATGACCCCGGATACACCGACAGACGGGAAGAAATACGACAGCTGGGCAGTGTTGGACAGAGTTGAAGACCACTCGTTACGTGCAGTGAGGGTAAGATACAATGCACGCATCACACCAAGCTCGACGTTGGCGAAAACTGCATATTCACGCTGCCTCCATGCATCATAGCCCGCTCCGGATGTCGCTCTTGTCACATTGGCGAAAGTGAACAGGTTAGGCATCGTTCCCAAAGCTCCGCCGTATGAGTTGTACTCGTAGCTCTGGTGGTTGAAGCTTCCTCCGATGTTGGCCGAAAGGGAGAAGTTATCAGTGAAAGTCTTGTTGATGTTGACAAGGACGTCACCATAGAGAGACTTTTCCTGAGTGCTGCTGAACTGGTACACTCCCGTATCAAGTATATTATCGACTGCCAACGCCTTGCTTGACGCATTGTATTTGTTTTCGTTCTTGGATATGGAATTGTCCATCTTGACACGGGCAGCAACATTAAGCCAGTCAAGGATGTTGTATGACCAGTTTATGTTGAACATATAACGGTTTTTCGTAAACTCACGGCGTTTGCGGTACATCTCCCAATAAGGGTTCTCCGCATATCCGGTACCGAAAGCGTCGCCTGCATAGTTCCATCTCTGGACATAGAGATTTCTGGACGGATCCCATTCCTCATAGGCACGCACTTCATTGAAGTCCTCACCCCTCGGCCACATGTACACCACAGGAACAGGGTTGAATGCGCCACCCATGGCCACAGGATTGAGCTGGTCCTGAAGTATATAGCTTCCGCTGAAATCGAGAGTCATCTTGTCATTCAGGAAAGAGGTAGTGTTACGCACCGTAAAGTTGTAGCGGTTGTATGTACTGTTTGGAATAATCGACGTTGAATTTGTCGCTGCCGCAGAGACGTATGTCTGATTATGCTGGTTACCGACAGAAATGGTAACGGCATTCGACTCATTGACTCCTGTCTGGAAAAAGTCAGACGGACTATAGCCGGAAGGCTGGGACAGCCTGTCACCCCAGCTGAACTGCGACCCCATACGGTTGCCGTAAGTGTCCTGGAACCGGTACATTACGACCGGAGTACTGAAGGTAGTATTATTGGTGTAGGAAATCTTTATTTTTCCTTCCGAACCTTTCTTGGTGGTGATAAGGACAACACCGTTGGCTGCGCTCGAACCATAAAGGGCGGCAGCCGCAGGACCGTTGAGCACTGAGATGCTTTCAATATCTTCCGGGTTGATGTCCGCAATACCCTCCGATGTAGGCTGGCCGGAAGCCATGAGTTCCTGAAGACCGCTGGCATTGTTGACTCCGCTTGTAGAATTATACATCGGAACACCATCAATCACGTACAGGGCATTGTTGCTCTGTGTCAAGGATTTCACACCGCGCATCACGACACGGGTCGGACCGCCTGTACCGCTTGCGGACTGTGTAATCTGCACACCAGCGACCTTTCCTGAAAGGGAGTTCATGAAATTGGCATCCTTGACAGCAGTCAGTTTTTCTGAATCAATCTGCTGGACGTTATAGCTAAGCGCCTTTTCAGAGCGCTTGATACCCAAGGCAGTTACAACTGATTCATCGAGAGCCAGAGCGGACTCGTGTAGAGTAATGGTAATTGTAGCCTGATTCTGATAGACGATTTCCTCTGTTTCATAGCCAATGGTCGAAACTTGGATCACATCTCCTTCCTTGAGGCCGGAAAGTGTAAAAAGGCCATCAAGATCAGTCATCGTTCCATGCTGTGTACCTTTGACAATCAACGCGGCACTGATGACAGGAAGTCCGGTATCATCTACAACGTTACCAGATAATTCCCCCCCCCTCAAATTATTTTGGGCAAAAGAGTAATGTGCTGTCGTCAATCCTGTGAGGACAGTCATACAGCACAGCAGTAATCTCAAAAAGGGAATACATTTTTTTGATCTGCAAAGCATAAACTAATTAGATAGGTTATTAAATTATTTTAGAGTGTTCGATCTGACCACATGAGGTCAGACTTAGGCGGCAAAGTTAAAACATTTTTTAAAAATTTGGCACTAATTACTAATTTTCAGTGAAATACAAATAAAAAATGAGCGTTACGGTAACGTATATTACGATAGTGTTTTTTGATAGAGAACAAAAGTTTGAAGAATTGTCCGGCTACTTGAAAAATCTGAGTTAAGAGTATGGCAGGCGGCGTGCCAGACGTTGCCTTTAAGATTGATATTGTATATCTTTGCCGGGCAAACGGCTGATCAGGTGTCATCTCATTGAAAGAAATACAGGAAAAGGCACCGGAACCGGCCATATTATGAACTGGAAATAAAGATTTTATTATGAATACACTACAGGACAGGGAAAATTTTCTGACAAACTATATGCTCAAATACTGCACGGATCTGGGCTATCTCAAAGGTACATTGCTCAACAGCAAGGACATAGACGACAGGTGGAATGAGATTGCGCCGGAGTTCTGCGCCGAAGCTGTGCGTGAGTTCAACGGCTATCCGGAGTTCTGTCTCGCATGTGCCGGATTCCTGGGGATGGCAGTGGCCGCATTGTGGGATGTGGACTGGGAGCGGTATTCCGGAAGGGAATATGCATTTTTTACAGGTCCTGGCGGATTCGACACGATGGATGAGCATATCCTATGGCAGATTCTCGGGATGAAGAAAGGCTCCGCAGAGGAACAGGATGCAGTCAAGAAGATGCAGTCGTGCAGTACTGAGATGTATCATCTGATGAGCAAATCAACAGTTGAGAGAGGTACTGCAGACGCATACAGGCTCTTCCTTTCCGCGATGACAGTCATGTTCAGGCTTGGTGAGGCCATTGAGCTTCAGAGGCTCGGATATAAGTTTGAGAAACTTTAAAGGAAACATGGTATGAAGAAGCTGATTGTGATTGACACCTGTATGCGCGATGCAGAATCCAGGACCCGAAGAATACTTGAGCCTATAGTCGAGGAGCTTGGAAAGACATACGAAATAGAAAGAGTTGTCCTTGACGGAGAAGACTATGCAGCCGTAGGCAGGAAGGTCCTGGCAGAACGCAACAACGGACATGTGCCGGCAGAAACAGTTGAAATGGCCCGAAGGGTTGCAGAGGCTGACAGGTTAGTTATAGCCGCTCCTTTCTGGGACATGAGCTTTCCGGCTATACTTAAAGTGTTTATTGAGCAGATGTCACTTTTCAATATCACTTTCAAGGACAACGGAAGTTATTTTGACGGTCTGTGCAAATGCGGGAAAGTGCTCTACATCACCACGCGCGGAATGAATGTGCATACTGGAGAACCGCTTGAGGCCGCGACACCGTACATCAAGGCAATCAGCGCATTATGGGGGCTTGGAGAGGTCGTCACTGTTGCAGCTGAAAACCTGGACTACAGCACTCCGGCCGAAATAGACATGAAAATCAGCCAGGCCATTGCCGAGGGGCTGGAGATATGCCGCACAGGCTTTTAGGCAGCGTTACTGCAGGAAAACCATTTTCTTGATGATATGGCATAATATAGCAGTATCACGACTGCCGTCAACATTTCGGAGAGCGGCATGGCGAGCCATATTCCTTTGACGCCCATGACTTTTGGCAAAAGCACAAAAGATGGCACAAGGAAAACCAGGCCGCGCATCAGGGCAAAGGCTGTGGCCGGCACTACCCTCTCCACGCTCTGGAAATATCCTATGACGGCCAGATTCAGAATAAAGCACACGAAGCCTGCGGAAATGTAAGGAAAGCCTTCGGATGCTATGCCGGCTGCAGGAGTGTCAAGACAGATGAACAGGCCTACAAGCATGTCCGGAAGGGTAATGAAGACAGCCATGACTGCAATTCCGAAGACTGCCGCAGTGTACAATGCCAATTTGAAAGTGTCCCTAACGCGTTTATTGAGGCCGAGTCCGTAATTGTAGCTTATTATAGGCTGGGCAGACTGGGCTATGGCATTGCCTATCATGAAAACGAACGGCATATAATAGCATGCAATGCCGAAAGCACCGACGCCGTCATCTCCGAGGTAGCGCATAAAGACCCGGTTTCCCACAAACATCAGGATAGCCATGGTCGCCTCCCCGAGCAGAGCGGAGGAACCTATGCGGCACTGGTATCCGATGTTCCGCACCGAGAGCTTCAGGCTTGTCATGCTGAATTTCAACGGAATAAGTCTCAGATTTTTTGCGAAGAAGAAAAGATATGCGAGGGCCATGGTTCCTCCTGCGACAAGACTCAGAGAGGTTGCGAAAGCCGCTCCCCTGACACCCCACCCCAAAGGGAATATGAACACATAGTCAAGCACCACATTGATGGCCGAAGTTACTACGGAACACCACATTGCCATGCGCGGCGCACCGTCAAGCCTTATTACAAAAAGCGAGACGGAAATCCATATCTGGAATATCCATGAGGGAACGTACCAAAGCATATAATCCTTTACAATCGGCATCAGGTGTTCAGAAGAGCCGAGAAGAAAGGCGGCCCGTTCTGGGAAAAGCAGGACAGGAAGGGATATGACTGCAGCAAGGAGTCCGGCAAATGCCATGGCCTGGGTTACATTGAGCCGCGCCGCCTTGACATTGTCCCGCGAAAGCTGTATCGAGGCCACGACTGAGCAGCCTGCACCAATCATAAGCCCTGCTCCGACCAGCAGCATAAGCAACGGCACACAGATGTTTATGGCTGCGATTCCGTCACTTCCAACTCCCCTTCCGACAAAGATACCGTCGGCAGCAGTCACGGCAGAAATGCTGAGCATGCCCAGCAATGTCGGCACAAGATATTTCCTGAACAAGGTGAAAATGTTCACCGTACTCAAATCAATTGCATCTCTTTGCATAAGTCATGTACTTTTATTTCTTCTATCTGGAGGGAAAGCCGGGCCGTTTCCGACATTTTCCCATGCTCATTATCCCGTTCATGTAAATTTTTGGGAAACTGTACAGCAAAAATGCCGGACAAGAGATTGGTTTTACCCAGTCATCTTATCCGGCATCATATCCTGCCCTCCGATGAGGATTACAAAACGTCCTTATTTCAAGGAGACCATCCGGTCCCGCACTCCCCCTCCTTTTTGTTTCGGGGCTGCAAAGGTGGAACTATTTTTCCATAGCTGCAAATTTTTCATGCCTCTCCCGCATGCTGCTCCTGTCTGGCAGATGAAGCCAGATCGAAAATTTGATTATGAAGAAGGCTATGAATATTTTAAATAGATAAAAGTTACGACTGTTACTAATCCTCCGCAATACGTCTCATCATTAAAATATTCCATCCTGAGGATCATCTCAAATGAACAAAAAGAATCGGATGTGCCGGTATTGACAGAATCATCAATTTAGGAATTTTTCTGCTTTAAGTGAATTTTTAAATGCTCAATTGGCAGGGATAAGCAGATATCCGATTACTGGGCAAAGGAAGATGGCGGCATTAATAAGTGTTATACACGGCTGGTTTTCTCATAGCTCGTCCAAAACCGGAGCATCTACATTTCAAAATCCTGCATAGAGTTTTTATTTTGCAGATTATCAATAATTTTACAAATATTTTGCGGCGCATCATAAGATTCACATACATGCAGCTGTTTCACTGCGATTTCCAATGCCGCAACGTCAGATGTATTGTGCAAAAGCAGAAGAATCTACGGAAATGCCAAATAAAACAGCACAAAAGTATCCACGATGTCTGCAGGCAAAAAGGTTCTTGCTAAATAGAAATAATGACATGGCATGTACTGTTGCAAATCAAAAGCATTATATTTGTGAGCATCATAATTCTGCAATAAATATGTATCCGATTGTTTTCTCCAGGCTTAGGAACACAATGTCCCTTTCTGTATTATGTCTTTGTCTTGCAGCCGCATCCCAGCTAAACGGGCAGGAACATAACTTTGAATATATCGGAAATCACATTTATCTTGATGCTGAAATCAACGGCAAGCCTGCAAAGCTCGTCTTTGACACCGGGGCCGAACTTGTCTATCTTGACAGTACTTTTGTGGCTGACAAAGGCCTGACTTTCAAAAAGGTGGGCAATGCCATGCTTGACGGCGCAGGAGCGGACGGGCCAAGCAAGACAAAAATAATATTTGGCGAAGTTTCCGTGTCCACAGGAGGAAAAGTATACCGCCCCGAATACTCCCCTATCATAAATCTGAAAGCACTTTTAGGCGAGCAGGCGGACGGTATTTTCGGTATGAAAGCCATTTCAGGGAAAATCATATCAATAGACTACAGAAACAGGAAATTCAATCTATACGACAAACTTGAACCTCAGATGACAGACGGATTCGACTGCGTACCTGTCAAATTCCAGTCAAGGCAGATTCTCGTTCCGTTTAAGGTCACAGTCAATACTCAGACCATTATTTCCGGAAATGCACTTATG
>CAMWUW010000088.1 GCA_947177525.1 uncultured Bacteroidales bacterium
CTTGTATATTTGTGACCCCCATAAAACTATAGGCAGAAAGACAAATAGTTATAATTTTTGATAAATATGAAAAATAACCACATTTCAGCAAGGCTCATTCTCATGAATTTCCTTGAATTCGCAGTATGGGGAGCCTACCTGACCTCACTGGGACGTTACCTCGGCAACATCGGGCTAAACAACGAAATCAAATGGTTCTTTGCCATGCAGGGAATAGTCTCCATCTTCATGCCGGCGCTCATGGGCATCGTTGCCGACAGATATATGCAGGCACAGAAGGTGCTCTCGCTCTGTCACGGACTTGCGGGAGTGTTCATGGCAGGAGCCGGATTCTACTGCATGTCAGCCGGAGACTCCGTGCAGTTCGCCCCTCTGTTCGCGCTCTACAGCCTGAGCGTAGCCTTTTTCATGCCGACCATCGCCCTCACCAACTCAGTGGCATATTCTGCTCTTGAAGGTGCAGGAAAAGATCCGGTCAAAGCCTTTCCTCCGATAAGGG
This sequence comes from uncultured Bacteroidales bacterium, assembly GCA_947177525.1. Classification (GTDB taxonomy): domain Bacteria; phylum Bacteroidota; class Bacteroidia; order Bacteroidales; family UBA932; genus Cryptobacteroides. The sequence continues at coordinate 500 of CAMWUW010000088.1, forward strand.
TATTCGGTACAGTAGGCTTTATATGCAGCATGCTCCTGACAAACTGGCTCAAGATAGACGGAGTCGCAATGCAGGATTCATATACTCAGCTCATCCAGTCTGGAGCAATGTCGGTTGTCCTCTGCCTGTACGCGCTGACTATGCCGGCCTGCCCGGTCAAGCCTGCCACAGAAAACAAGAGCATAGTTGACAGCCTGGGGCTCAATGCCTTCACTCTGTTCCGTGACAGGCAGTTCGCCATCTTCTTCATCTTCTCGATGATGCTGGGGGCTTCGCTGCAGATAACGAACGGCTACGCGAACACTTTCCTCGGCTCATTCGGTTCGGACCCTGCGCTTGCGGATACATTTGCAGTTAAGAATTCAAATGCCCTGCTTGCCATAAGCCAGGCTTCAGAAACACTCTGCATTCTGCTGATACCTATTTTCATGAAAAGGTTCGGAATCAAGAAGGTGATGCTGATAGCGATGTTCGCATGGGTATTCCGCTTCGGCTTCTTCGGACTCGGACAGCCCGACATGCCGGGCGTGCTCCTGTTCATCCTCTCATGCATCGTCTATGGAGTGGCCTTTGACTTCTTCAACATATCAGGCTCGCTTTATGTCAACGAAAACACAAGCACTGACATCAGGTCATCAGCCCAGGGACTTTTCATGCTGATGACAAACGGTCTTGGAGCATCAATCGGAACACTCGCCGCCGGTGCTGTAGTTGAATCTGTAGTGTTCAATGCAGCAGAGCCAAGCTGGAGTACCGCGTGGTACATATTCGCCGGATACGCTCTCGTCGTGGCAATCCTTTTCATGATTCTGTTCAAGGAGCCAGGCAGGAAGGAAGCCTGACGGCAAGGCAAAAGCATAATTTAAAAAGGGAAAATTCCACAAAGTCAGGATAACTCTCCGAGAATTGAATATTGGGAAACAAGGTTGAGGTTATCCTAACCGAAAAGCAAGAAAAAAGGGGCTTGAATAATATTTTTATTCAGCCCCTTTTTCATTATGTGCCCAGGTCCTGCTTCAGCTTCTTTGAGGGATGGCGGTGAGATGACGGGACGGGAACAGGTACGGAAACAGGAAACAGGTACGGGAACGGGAACAGGAACAGGAACAACGGGACATTCCAGAAAAAACACATAAACACTTATCAATCACCACATTACGCAACATCGGGTACGCAAATACGCATACCCGACGAACCATAAATCATTAATAATCATCAAATTACGGTTTGCAAATGAAGAAACTTCCTTATCTGATAATCTGTTGCAGCCGTGGCCTTCCTCAGTGCCTGGAACAATTCCAGTTTACGGTTCAAAGGCAAAGAAATCACCTGACCGGCATCTTCAAAAAGACCACACTCTTTTGTCAGGTAGCTGATCATATCAGAATACGAAAGATCCGGTGCACGACAAAAGGTCTCCCTAATATCATACTCACTTCCCGTATTTGAATTTACAGCCGTCAACATCAAGTCATAGCCACCATAAAATGCAATCAACGATTCATAATCGATACAGGAATACAGACTGACAATATAATCAACAAGCATTTCCTGCTCCACAGAGTCAAGCGATTTAAGAAGACGCCTCAACATCAGGCGGTTCACATGATACCCAGACCTGAAAGAACAGCAAATCTCACTTTTGGCTTTTCTTAATGACACCGATATCTCACGGTATTTACGCGACACAGAAAACGGACTGGAAGAACACGCGTATGCCAAAAAATTCCATCTGTACTGCTCAGCCCTTTTGCACAGTTTCTTTTCAACAGGATTATTGTAAAGATATGCTATCGCTGTCCGGATCTGCTTGTCTCCAGCTTTAACTGAACTTCCGAAAGGAACATTGAACAAACTTCCTGTCCTGCCGTGCCCGAGATTATACTCTTTAACAAACCAAGAAGTGATTTCCCCGATGCATCTTCCGAGCGTTTCCTTATCACTGGCACTTACCAATGCATGCACATGGTCATACATAAGACATATACCAAGTACATTTACCTCATATTTTTTACTCACGCGGGAGAAAATCGTAAAATATGAGATATAATCTTCCAGTGAATAAAATATATTCACTCCATGTACGGTATTCTGATAAACATGATTGACCGCACCTTTGATAAACTTTCGTTTTCGTCCCTCCATAACCGGCTTCACACAAACTTAATTATAGGCAGTCAACTGATTCCATGGAATGCGGGCATTTCCAGGAATAGCTTCCCAAACGGTCTGCTATATTATGACTGCGGGCATGCTAACCTGCACGCCCGCGTCATTATAATCCATTCCTTTATTTTACAAGGCCAAGCTTTTCCATCAGAGCCTCAGGCTCAGGATCGTGACCACGGAAATTCCTGTAAATCACAGCCTCATCTTCTGCACCGCCCTTCTCAAGAATGTTCTTGCGGAATGATTCGGCAACCTCCTTATTGAATATGCCCTTCTCCTTAAACAATGAGAATGCGTCCGCCTCCAGCACTTCTGCCCATTTGTAGGAATAATATCCGGCTGAATATCCGCCTGCAAAAATATGCGAGAACGAAGGTGAAAATCCGGTACCGGCTACAGAAGGCATCACTGCATACGGAGCAAGGGTCTTCTGCTCAAAGGCAATTACATCACCTTCCGGAAGTGCCGTCAGAGAATGCCATGCCATATCAAGATATGCAAAATGAAGCTGCCTTACCTGAGAATATCCGGCAAGATAATTCTTTGCCGCCACAATCTTTTCAATAAGCTCAGAAGGTATAGGCTCCCCCGTCTGATAATGCTTGGCAAAAGAGTTGAGATACTCCGGCTCATATCCCCAGTTCTCCATAATCTGGGACGGCAGCTCAACGAAATCACGTGAGACATTGGTTCCGGTAAGAGACTCATAGCGTCCCTGTGCCAGCATTCCATGAAGTGCATGTCCGAACTCATGCAGGAACGTGGTAAACTCACTGTGGGTAATCAGAGATGGCGCATCAGCCGAAGGCTTCGTAAAATTGCATACAATGCTTATAAAAGGCCTGTACTCCTTGCCGTCACGTATGCTCTGGCCGCGGAACTCAGTCATCCAGGCACCTCCCCTCTTGCTTGCCCTCGGGAAGAAATCAGCATAGAACAACGCCAGATGGCTTCCGTCAGCATCAGTGACATCATATACTTTCACATCCTCATGATAAACAGGCACATTGTCCAATTCCTTGAAATTAATGCCATATAGTCTGTTGGCAAGCCCGAACACCGCGTCAATGCAGCTTTCCAGACGGAAATAAGGCTTGAGCTGCTCCTCATTTATTGCATATTCAGCCTCCTGGTAACGCTCTGACCAGAAAGAGAAATCCCACGGCATAAGCTCAGTACCCTCAAAGCCATTTGCTGCCGCATACCTGTATACATCTGCAACATCTTTCTTCGCAAACGGAAGCGAAGGCTTGAGAAGCTCCATGATGAAATTGTCAACCGTCATGCGGTTCTTGGCCATTCTTTCTTCCAGAGCGTAATCAGCATAAGTCTCATAACCAAGTATTTTGGCAATCTTTATCCTGAGGTCCACAATATTCCTGACAATCTCAGAATTGTCAAACTCCCCTCCGACAGCCCTCGTATTATATGCCGTCCACAGATCTTTCCTCAAATTGCGGACAGTGCTGAATTTCATGAAAGGCCCATAGCTCGGATAATCCAGAGTAAACGCCCATCCGCCAAGACCTTTCTCTGCCGCTGTCTCCGCTCCCATAGTCTTCACATACTCAGGAAGTCCGGCAAGATCAGCAGAATCCGTCACGTGGAGCACATACGCATTGGTTGCGGCAAGTACATTCTTGCTGAAAGCCAAAGTGGCAAGCGACAATTCCTCGCTCAACTTGCTGTAAACCGCCTTGTCCTCAGCGGAAAGATTTGCACCTCCGCGCACAAAGCCCTTGTAATTGTCCTCAAGCAAAGTCATCTGGTCCTTGTCAAGGCCGAGCGACTCCCTCTTTGCATAAACCTTCTTCACTCTTTCAAAAAGTCCGTCGTTCAGAGACACATACATCGAATACTCTGTAAGCATCGGCGAGACCTCCTCTGCAATCTGCTGCATCTGGTCGTCAGTATTTGCCTCCATGAGATTATAGAATATGCCTGCCACCCTGCCGAGAGTCCGGCCGGCCTGTTCCATTGCCTCAATCGTATTCTCAAAATCAGGTTCCTGGGGATTTGCAACGATAGCGTCAATCTCGGCCTTGGCCTCAGCTATCGCCACTTCAAACGCCGGCATATAATGCTCATTGCGTATCTTGTCAAACTGCGGAGCTCCGTAAGGTGCGGAAGACTCCATAAGAAGCGGATTTTCCATATTGCTGCAACTGCTGATAAATGCAAGCGCAACGCCTGCGATTAATGTTTTTTTATTCATGACATTTGGGTTTATTCGTATCTGCACAACCTAATGTCGCTTCCCGCGCCGAGGCAAAATGATTTCCGAGCCATCGGCATACAGAAAGTGACTATTCCTTTTTCGTGCCGGAGTGCAAAGGTAAATAAACATTTTGTATTTTAGATATGGAATATATCCTCGTATTCGTCATTATATACCTTATGTCAAAGCAGCTGAACTCCTCATGACGTCCGCTCTTGCGGCATGCTGTCATGACACCAGGAACAAACCCCATAGTCACGGCATCCATCACATCCACAGAAGTGGCTCCGGAGCGCAAAAGTTCATTAAGGACTGCATAATTTCTGGAAAGCATGGCCAGCACCTTCCGTCGGAATGTCCTGCTGCCCTTTGCTATATTATTATAGTGACGGTTCCGGCAGTCATCGCAGCAGAACTTTTTGTCAGTCCTGCCATAACGGATCTTATCTCCGCATTCAAGGCACGTCGGAATATGCCTTACCATCTTCTTTCCGTAATCCATATAGCCTGTTTTTTCTTCAAATGTCCACATCTGCCATGATACATACAATAGCCGGCAGGGCTTTTTTCTTTTTATTAAACAAAATATTTCTCTTTTTTAAAATTGAACGCCACTTAAAAATTAATTTTAATAGAGCATGAATTCATTTTCAGAAAGCCCATTCATTAAAAAAGAGAAAAAGAATAAAGAAAAAGAAAAACATGCACCCAGCGGCGCCAGCTCCTGCAGAACTGAAGATTATTTTCACTTACTTTGCTTCCGACCTACAAAGCGCGCATAAGATGTGGGGAAGAAAAACATTATTAAAAACAGAGAAAATCTTATGGAGAACATCAACAGAATCGAGCTGCAGGGACGTGTCGGTAATGTACGTACCAATGAATACAACGGCAGTAAGGTGGCGAATTTTTCATTGGCTACCGAAACATATTACAAGACACGGGACGGACATGCAATCTCAGAAACCACATGGCACAATATCGTCGCCTGGGAAGGAAAGGAAACAATGGATGTAGAGAGAATATCCAAAGGAATGGCAATCTATGTCACGGGAAGATTGCGTGCCTCCAAATACACTACAACTGAAGGTACGGAAAAACAATTCTATGAAGTGCTGGCAAACAAAGTAAGGATACTTGAAGACGAGCCGTCCGTAGAAATGTAGCCCGGATGCAGCAGGTAGGGCCGGGCATGCAGGCCGCTCACCTTACCTGCTTCTTCATTCATTATATATCAGAAGGTGTGCGAATCAGTTGGTTTTTGCCCGCATTTTGCTATTTTTGCAACACTAAAAATCAATTATGAAAGCTGGTAATACAAAAGATGTAGCGCTCGTGCTGTCAAGCGGAGGGCCAAGAGGATTTGCATATATCGGAGCTATCGAGGAGCTGGAAAGAAGAGGATATAACATTACCTCAGTAGCGGGAACATCGATAGGTTCGCTGATAGGAGGGATACATGCCGCAGGCAAGCTCCAGGAGGTAAAGGAATGGCTGTTCACACTCGATGCATGGAAAGTGTTTACGCTTATGGACATTTCCATCAGCATGAATCATATTGTAAAAGGAGACAAGGTAATCAGCGCACTGAAAGAAATTGTGCCTTCCGTAAACATAGAGGATCTTGATATTCCGTACAAGGCAATTGCCACGGACCTGTTCACCGGAGAGGAAATTGTATTCAGCGAAGGTGACCTTTTCACTGCAATCAGGGCATCTATTTCAATTCCATCTCTTTTCCGTCCCGTAAAATACGGCTACAGGACTCTCATTGACGGAGGAATCGTAAACACCATGCCTATAGACAGGGTGGACAGAAACGGCCATGACATACTTATTGCATTTGATGTAAATGATGTAGACGTGGACGGGATAACAAAAGAACTTAAAGAAGAGGCAAAGGAAGCCGAAGAAAAAGTCGCTGCAGACAAAGAAATGTCCGACAGTACAAAGGCACTGCTTGAATCAATGCGCAGCGATGACAGCCTGAGCATGATGGAAAAAATCAGGCTTGCAGGCCAACATGGGCACAAGATGCTCTCCCATGCCATGAAGAACATGAACAGTCCACACGACTCTGCACTTGAGGGAATAGACGGCAGTTATTACAGCATCTTGTCCAGAACATTTTCCCTCATGAACCACTCTTTGGCAAAAGTTGCCGCTGAGCGCTTCAAGCCGGATGTTCTCGTCAAAATGCCGTTTGACACATACGGAGAAATAGCAGACTATGCAAAAGCAAGGGAAATAGCTGAAACAGGAAGGGAGCTTATGTCAGCTGCCCTTGACAGATACGAAAATAACCTTTAATTAAAGAGACATGCTGAAAAACATCAGAATCATCTCAGCTGCCATTTTTTTCATCGGCATCACCATGCTGTTCCTTGACATCACCGGATTGTCACACCTATGGCTTGGTTGGATGGCGAAAATCCAGTTTCTGCCGGCAATCCTTGCCATGAATCTCGGCGTTGTCGGACTGCTTATAATCCTGACTCTCATTTTCGGACGGGTTTATTGTTCTGTAATATGTCCATTGGGAGTCATGCAGGATATAATATCATGGAGCCATGGCAAAACCAAGAAGAAAAACCGTTTCAGATTCAGCTTCAGCCCAGCCAAAAACTGGCTCAGATACACATTGCTCGCTATTTTCATCATTGTCCTCGCAGCCGGAGCCAATTCCATTGCGACACTGGTTGCACCATATAGCTCATACGGCAGAATTGCATCAAATCTTTTTGCTCCGGTCTACAGGGCAGGCAACAATTTGCTCGCATGGGCCGCAGAAAGAGCAGACAGCTATGCATTCTACAGTACAGACGTATGGATAAAGTCCATGCCTACATTCGTCATTGCAGCGGCTACATTTATAATAATATTTATTATGGCATGGAAAGGAGGACGGACATACTGCAATACAATATGCCCTGTAGGAACTCTGCTCGGGACAATATCGCGGTTCAGCCTGTTTGCACCTGTAATCGACACTTCAAAATGCCGCAGCTGCGGACTTTGCGGAAGACAGTGCAAGGCATCCTGCATCAACATGAAGGAGCACAGGATAGACTACAGCCGCTGTGTCGTATGCATGGATTGCATAGACATCTGCCATGAGGGAGCTATCAAATACAGATTCAGATATGGGGCGAAGCATATTTCCGAAGCTGGAGAAGGAACATCGGATAAAGTTTCACGCAATGGGCAGGCGAACAGCACAAAAAAGAACGGAATCGACAGCGGAAGAAGAGCATTCATGGCTTCATCAGCTTTTGCAGCCGTTTCATTGGCAGCAAAGGCCCAGGAAATGAAGACAGACGGAGGGCTTGGCTTTGTGCAGAGGGCTGCCGTTCCGAAGAGAGAAACACGCATTGTCCCGGCCGGTTCAGCAAGCATACGTAATTTTGACACTCACTGTACAGCCTGCCAGCTGTGCGTCAGCGCATGTCCCAATAATGTCCTGAGGCCTTCGGCATCGCTTGCCACCCTCATGCAGCCGGAGATGTCATACGAGAGAGGATATTGCAGGCCGGAATGTACAAAATGCTCCGAAGTCTGTCCGGCCGGGGCCATAATCGCCATAAATCGCGAGGAGAAATCATCGGTACAGATAGGACACGCCGTAGTTGACCTTAGCCTATGTGTAGTGAACACTGATGAAGTAAGCTGCGGCAACTGTGCAAGGCATTGCCCTGCCGGAGCCATCAGGATGGTACACAAAAATCCGGATGACAAGAATTCCCTGAGGATTCCGACTGTAAATGAAGAAAGATGCATCGGGTGCGGTGCATGCGAGAACCTTTGCCCGGCACGCCCGCTGACCGCAATACATGTCGAAGGACATGAAGTGCACCGTACAATTTGACAAGCGGCACGGAAACCTGGAGAGAACAGCATTGTCATTAAAACCAAAGCAATCGGAAATTGCGAGGACATAAGGCATGGCAAGCTCGTCAGGCTAAGAAAAAATGAACCAATGAGAAACAGACATTTATGGACCGTAGAGATTTTCTGAAGAAAGCAGGGATTGCGGCTGCATTCATGAGCCAGACTTCCGCATTAACAAGCTGTATCAGCGGCAAGCCGACAGACAAGGTCAACAGCAATGACGGCCCTGAAAGCATGACGTATAGAATAAACCCCGGGAATGGAGACAAGGTAAGCATACTCGGATACGGCTGCATGCGCTGGCCAATGATAAAAGATGAAGACGGCAATGACATCATTGACCAGGAAATGACAAACCGCCTTGTTGACCATGCGATAGAGCACGGAGTAAACTACTTCGATGCATCACCGGTATATCTTCAGGGACAATGTGAAAAAGCTACGGGAACAGCACTGAAGAGGCATCCGAGGGACAGCTATTTCATAGCGACAAAATTGTCCAACTTCAGTAACTACACAAGGGAAAACTCCCTTTTGATGTACAGGAAATCATTTGAGAATCTTCAGGTTGATTATATTGACTACTATCTCCTGCATGCTATCGGAGGAGGTGGTGTCGAAGCCTTCAACGCAAGGTATGTTGACAACGGAATGCTTGATTTCCTCATGGAGGAAAGAAAAGCCGGACGTATACGCAATCTCGGGTTCTCATTTCATGGCGACAAGGAAAGCTTTGACAGTTTCATGGAGCTGCACGACAAATATCATTGGGATTTCGTACAGATACAGCTGAACTATATGGACTGGAAACATGCTTCTGGAAGGAATACGGATGCGGAATATCTGTACCATGAGCTTCTTAGGAGAAATATACCTGCCGTGATAATGGAGCCGCTGCTGGGAGGAAGGCTCTCAAAAGTCCCGCAGCACATTGCGGAACGGCTGAAGGAGCGCGCAGCGCAAAGCACCGTGGCATCATGGGCATTCAGGTTCGCCGGCACTCCGGAAGGTGTGCTGTGCGTGCTTAGCGGCATGACATATATGGAGCATCTGCAGGATAACCTCAAGACCTACTCCCCTCTTGTTCCGCTTGACGAAAATGAACTGGCTTTTCTTGAAGAGACTGCCGAACTGATGCTCAGATATCCGACCGTACCTTGCAATGACTGCAAATATTGCATGCCATGTCCATACGGGATTGATATACCGGCCATACTTCTGCATTATAACAAGTGTGTAAATGAAGGAGAGATTGCAAACAGTCCAGACTCAGAAAACTACAGCAAGGCACGCAGAGCCTATCTTGTCAGCTATGACAGGGCTGTCCCGAAGCTCAGGCAGGCAAGCCGCTGCATAGGCTGCGGACAGTGTACAAGCCACTGTCCGCAGAGCATCAATATCCCACATGAGCTTCATAGAATCGACAGCTACATCGAGAAACTCCGTCAAAATAAATGAGGAAATTAATCTTCTGAAACAAAATTGCAATAATCGTAAGCCTCCGGTGAACTGCATCTTGTAAGTTTTATAAAGTTATCCCGACTTTG
>CAMWUW010000089.1 GCA_947177525.1 uncultured Bacteroidales bacterium
CCCATTATGTTGAATGCATTTCCGAGCATTCCGCCTGCAAGTCCGAGGGCATAGAGACGGATATAGCTCAACACATCTCCAAGCAGTCCGGTGACCATGTTGTAAGTATCCCACAATCCAGCCCCGATGTTCTTCAGCGGGTTGCGCCCAGGAGTGTTGAATATGTAGATAGCAAGTCCGCTTATTACGGCGAGCGCTATGACAGACCATTTCATCACCTCCCCTCCGAGGACTTCCATCATTCCCAATGCTGTGAGCACAATGCCTCCCACAATGAGCAATGTCCATCCCCAGGTGCTGATTGTGCTCTTGATGCCGAACCGTTTAGTGAATCCGATTGCCTTTACAATCATTGCAAGGCAGATGTGGATGATACCGATTCCGACTGCAAGCACCATCTGGGCAGGGAATCCTGCAATCTTTCCGTCAGGGAACCATCCGTCAATGCACAGGGCCTTGAGCCATGACGGGGCCCACGGCGTCTCCAGTATGCTCATGCCGAAGAAGGTTCCGAGGAAAAGTCCAACTACAAGTGTTCCTGCACCTAAGAAGGTGACAAGCCTGTGCATCTTGCCAAGCCCTGAGTCTCCCATCTTGTATTTAAGGTAGGCCCCTATAATCAGGAGCAGGATACCGTAGCCGGCATCTCCCATACACATTGCAAAGAATAGCAGGAAGAACGGTGCAAGTACCGGCGTAGGGTCAAATTCACCGTAAACCGGCATCCCGTACATACCTGTCAGTACTTCAAACTGACGCGCAAACCAATTGTTCTTCAACTTGATAGGAGGATTGTCCGTCTCCTCTGCCGCTTCTGATATGTAGAAGATTCCCATGCTGTCAAGTGCAGTCCTTATCTCGCTGTCCTTTTCTGCCGGAGCGAAACCTACGAGGACATTAAGCTTGTCTTCTGCAGCGCTTTCGGATGCGACATTGGCAAGATAAAGATCAAGTTCAGCTGACTTGGAGGCGTATTTCGCCTCAAGGGCCGGTATGGATCCGGCTGCACGCATCAGATGGCCTTTTACCTTTATCTTCTCTTCTTCAAGTTCACTCAGGAGTTCCAGAGAGTCGCTCACTGAGCCTGCTGGGGCCGCTGTCTCTGCAACAGGGAAATCAAATTCCTCACCTGCCTTTGACACTATGACAAACCATACATCCTTTCCGTCCGAGTGGACAGTCTGCATGGCATAATCCTTTTCCCACTGAGGGTCAATGGCCTTGGCAGGCACCTTATAATAGTGCAAGACATAGCCGAGTTCCGACAGGCCTGCTATGGCCTCACTGTCAAATTCTCCCCATGGGCTCCTCAGCTTTATCTCAGACTGTACGGAACTGATGCTGTCTGAAATCGATGAAAGCGACTCAATCTGCTCCTTGAAATATGATATCGGGTCAGATGGCGCCGGAGTTTCATCGCATATCATTTTGATTGCATCAAAGTCCGGATCTTCACTGTAGTCAATCTTCTTCAGCCGGGATATTGTCCCGCTGCATTCCTTCAGCCATTCGAGCAGAGCGGATGACTTCTCGTCTACAGGTTTTTGGGAACGGGTGATGTCCATAACCCCCATCTCCTGCAGGCTTGCAAGGAAGCCGGCAGTCTGGTCATTCATCAGTATGAATGAATATTTTGTCATTTTCTCTATCATGCCTGCTCCTCCTCTTCTTCCTGTTGATGTCTGCTCTTTACGATTTTGGAAGCTGCCTTGGAGAGATTCTCCTCATCTTCCATATATCGTTTGATCTTGCGGATAGCCTCCTGATAGCCAGGAATCTGGACTTTCTCGTAAAGGTTCACCTTCTGAGTAGTCTTTTTCCTTTGGTAGTCAAGGATACGGCTCTTCTCCAGATAGACCTCCGACTCTATCCCGAGCCTGGAGAGTTCTTTCAGGATGGCGACTCCGTCTGCGTACCATGCCGGTTTCGCAAATGCATTGAACTCGTGTATCTCGTAATGTATCTCCTTCAGGGACGGAGTCTTCACTCCGGCCACCTTTACGGTTTCAAGGTCTACATCGGTAATCGAGATCAGTCCCGGCTCAAATTCATTCCACAGTGCCGCCAGATAGTCGTACCTTTTCAGTGAGGCTTCAAGTTCCGCAACAAGTTTCTCTGAATACTCCTTGGCATTGCGGACTTCGAGGCGCAGAGCCGACTCCTTGTTCTTCAAGGTAGGCAGGGCATTCTGACGCATCTTCAGCTGCTTGCTGATGTTGTTCAGGGATGTCTTGTTATATTGGAATTTTATTGCCATATAATAATCCTAAATTACTTCTGGTCAGGCCAGTATTTGTCAATGAATACCTGCTTGATACCAGTCTCCGCCTTTGTGAAGAACTCTCCGAACAGTCCCCATGCCGTGTCAAGCATCTCGTCCGTGTTCAGATTGACGTCGATGGCAAGCAGCCTTGTTGCGTATGCCTTTGCATAGTCAAGACATCTGAGGTCATAGTCGCTGAGGTCGAAACCGTTCTCCAGTTTTGTCTTGGCGTTCTGTGCATCAGAGTACAGACGGACAGAAGCATTCATCACCTGGCTGTGGTCATCCCTTGTCTTCTTTCCCTGCACGAGCTGCTTGAGTCGTGACAATGAACGGAACGGGTCAATGATGACCTTGCCTGAATCCGGATCCGAGCGGAGGAACAGCTGTCCCTCTGTGATATATCCTGTGTTGTCCGGAATAGCGTGGGTGATGTCCCCGTCGTTGAGCGTAGTGACGGCGATGATTGTGATTGAACCTCCGTCAGGAAGCTGCACGGCCTTCTCGTAGATCTTAGCGAGATCCGAATAGAGCGAACCTGGCATTGAGTCCTTTGAAGGAATCTGGTCCATACGGTTTGACACGATGGACAGCGCATCGGCATACAGCGTCATGTCGGTAAGGAGCACAAGCACCTTCTCATTCTTGTCCACAGCAAAATATTCTGCCGCAGTCAAAGCCATGTCAGGTATGAGCAGACGCTCTACAGGCGGCTGCTCGGTTGTATTCACGAAGCTGATGATCTTCTCAAGCGCACCTGCAGACTCGAACTCATGCTTGAAGTATAGATAATCGTCATTGGAAAGTCCCATTCCTCCGAGGATGATCTTGTCCACGTCCGCCCTGAGGGCAACCTGCGCCATCACATTGTTGTACGGCTGGTCAGCATCTGCGAAGAAAGGAATCTTCTGTCCTGACACGAGAGTGTTGTTAAGGTCGATGCCCGCAATACCTGTAGGAATCAGCTCAGAAGGCTGTTTTCTCTTGTAAGGGTTTACTGACGGACCGCCGATCTGCCTTTCTTCACCGTCGATTGCAGGGCCTCCGTCTATAGGTTCTCCGTACGCGTTGAAGAATCTTCCTGCAAGCTCCTCGCTTACCTTAAGGGTAGGAGGGGCACCGAGGAACGTGACCTCGGCATCGGTAGGGATACCCTCTGTACCTGAGAATATCTGGAGAGTCACGAGGTCTCCCTTTGTCTTCACGACCTGTGCGAGCCTGCCGTTTACCACCGCAAGCTCATCGTTGGATACTCCGGCTGCCTTGAGTGAAACGGTAGCCTTGGTAATGCCCTCCAACTGTGTATATATCCTTTGAAATGCCTTATTTGCCATTGCTGAGAAGATTATTGAGTTGATCCTGGAATTTGTTGAAGCTCTCACCATGGAACTCTGAGTAGTTCATCTGCTTGAGGATGTTGATAAGCTCCTTGAAATAATTGCGGCACTGCTCAAAGTCCTCGAAATTGAATTCCATGTCGCAGATGTCAAGTACAAGGCGGAGCATGTATTCCTGCCTGTCCATAGGGGTGACGCTGTCAATGGCATCGAAGGCGTCCTGCTGAAGGATGACGAAATCCACAAGTTCTGATTTCCAGAACAGTTCGTGGTATGTCATAGGTACACCGTCGTCTCCGAGAATGTTGATCTGCTCCTGTGCATCACGTCCTTTCCTTATGATATTCTTGGTCTTCTCCACCATTTCAACCCAGCCCGGAGTCACTTTCTCTGAAAGATATTCGCGGATTTCAGGATATTCAAGGTATTTTGAATATGAATCGATAGGGTTGACGGCAGGGTAGCGTTTCTTGTCTGCACGGTTCTGCTCAAGGGCGTAGAAACATCTCGCAGCCTTCTTGGTCGACTCGGTCACAGGCTCTTTCAGGTTACCTCCGGCAGGGGATACCGTACCGATGAAGGTTACAGAGCCGGTCTGCCCGTTGTTCAGGACAACCATGCCGGCACGTGCATAGAAGCTGGATATGATTGACGAAAGGTCTACAGGGAACGCATCGGCACCCGGAAGCTCCTCCATACGGTTTGACATCTCCCTGAGTGCCTGTGCCCAACGTGAAGTCGAGTCTGCAAGCAGGAGAACTTTCATTCCCATCGCACGGTAGTACTCGCAGATTGTCATCGCAGTGTAGACAGAGGCCTCACGGGCTGCAACAGGCATGTTTGATGTGTTGCAGATGATTGTGGTCCTCTCCATGAGATGCCTTCCTGTGTGCGGGTCAATCAGTTCCGGGAACTCTGTGAAGATCTCCACGACCTCGTTGGCACGCTCTCCGCAGGCTGCCATCACGATTACCTCGGCGTCTCCCTGCTTTGCAATTGCGTGCTGGAGGACTGTCTTTCCGCAGCCGAAAGGACCCGGGATGAAGCCTGTACCGCCCTCTGCGATAGGGTTGAGCGTATCGATGACACGCACACCGGTCTCCATGATGCGTGACGGCCTCGGTTTCTCCCTGTATCCCTTTATGGCCACCTTGACCGGCCATTTCTGTACCATGGTAACATTTACATCCTCACCTTCTGCATCCGTCAGTACGGCCACAGCTGTGTCAATGTTGTATTGTCCCGCAGGAACTATGGACTTGACTGTGAATTCACCTTTGAAAGAGAACGGTACCATGATTTTGTGAGGCAGCCATCCTTCTTTCACTTCTCCGAGCCAGTCTGCGGCAATAACCTTGTCGCCAGGTTTCGCAATAGGAGTGAAGTCCCAGAGTTTTTCGTGGTTGAGAGGATCAGTATATTCACCTCTTTTCAGGAATACTCCTGTCATTGTCGTAAGGTCATTCTGAAGACCGTCATAGCTGCTGGACAGCAGACCCGGACCGAGGGATACTTCAAGCATTCTGTCCTCGAATTCAACGGTATTGCCGTTTTTCAGGCCCCTGGTGCTCTCGAACACCTGTACTGCAGCGCTTTTGCCGTTGACCTTGATGACCTCGGCCATGAGCTTGGTCCCCTCGCAGTCGATGTAGCATATCTCATTCTGCGACACCGGTCCGTCAGTGAGCACTGTGACAAGGTTTGAGACAATTCCCGTGACCTTTCCTGTACTTTTCATATTATAAGTGATTTTTTAGTTTATTCTTTTTATTGTCAGGCTGAGCCTGGCTTCATCATATTTCGTATTCGACTCCCTTGAACGTGCTGCGCACCTCGTCCACAAGCTTCTTGAACATCTCCCTGCCGGTGTTCTCGTCAAGGATGTGCCATCTGTCGATTATGTGCAGCTTGAGAATGAATGCCATGATTACATTCATGTCGAAGTAGTGCATCAGGCTCAACTCGTCCAGCTTTTCCCAGTAAAGGTCGTCAATGGCTTTCTCGCGCGCAATGATGTCTTTCCCGAGAAGAATCTGGTCAACCTCTGCCGCTTTTTCAAATTCTTCAGTCCGGATGTCGATGATGTCCTTGTCTTCCGGACGTCCGAGTGCCTTGTTGAGATAGCGCACCTTTGCATTGCGGACGTTCAGGTCGAATGTGAAATATTCCTTGATGAAACTGTTGCCGGAACCGAGTGCATCCCTGTAGAAACTTTCAGTAAGGCTTTCGTCCCTGAAACTCTTTAAGAGAAGCGTAATCAGTTCACTGTCATGGCTGTCGCACCTTTCCTGTATCTCTGAGATGATGGATTCAGCTGTCTGCTCTCCGAATTTCCATCCTCCGGCAATGTCAGGAAGGGATGCCACTATATAATGGTAGTTCTTCATGTTATCCGAAAAGGATTTTCTTGGTTGCCGGACGGAGATACTCGGAGATAAGCTCATTGAATGTCTCTTCAGTGAAGCTGATGAAGTAGCCGCCGTCCTTAGGCGCGATTGTAAAGCCGCCGCTTATCTTCTTTGAGAAAGATGCGCTGATTCCTACTTTCAGGGCCTGTGAAAGCTCGTTCTTGATAAATGGCTCAAGCTCGCTTCTTAGTGATTCAGGAAGCAGGACTTCCAGGTCTGCCGGCTCATTGGCGCTGAAGCCTTTTGCAACGGCTGATATTGTCTCCTTTACAAAGTCTGCAGATGTCAGGGCGGATTTTATGTCCTTTTCTGTCATCTTGGCGACAATAAGGGATTCGATGTCCTTCTTAGTGGCAGCTATGCTTTGGCTTGCCGCCATCTTGAGGTCTCCGGTTACCTTTGTCCTGAGGTCTTCTGCCTCTTTGGCTGCTGCTGCCATGATAGCTTCAGCCTCTTTACGTGCCTTGGCTACGATATCCTCGGCCTCTTTCCTGGCCTGTGCGAGAATGGCTTCGCCTTCCTGTTTTCCTTTTGACAGACCTTCGTTGTAGAGTTTGTCTGTCAGTTCTTGCAATTTATTCTGCATAGCGATTATATGTGTTTAGTTTATTCTTTATGCTATCTCGGCAAATTTAGCAATAAAGTATTGAGGTATCAACCTTATTTTATGTAAAAATGAAAATATTTTGTGTCTTTATGTGCTCTGTTCAGGCCGGGGGAGACATTTGCTAAAAACTCCCTTTGATATTCACAAACAAAAAGGCGGCCCCGAATCGGGACCGCCCTCAATTGACTTCATCAAATTTATCCGAGGAAGCTCAGCAATATGCCTGCTGCAACTGCAGAGCCTATGACTCCAGCCACATTCGGTGCCATTGCATGCATAAGAAGGTGGTTGTTCTTGTCGAATTCCCTTCCCACGTTCTGTGATACACGCGCCGAATCCGGCACTGCGGATACTCCGGCATTTCCTATAAGAGGATTTATCTTGTTTTCTTCTTTGCAGAAGAGGTTCATGAATTTTGCGAAGAGCACACCGCACGTAGTTGCAATCACAAAGGACAGAAGCCCGAGCAGGAAAATCTTTATGGAAGTTCCGGAAAGGAAGACGTCAGCCTGGGTTGAGCAGCCCACAGTCACTCCGATGAGTATTGTGACTACATCAATGAGCGGACCGCGTGCCGTTTCTGCCAGACGCTTGGTTACACCGCTTTCCTTCAGAAGGTTTCCGAAGAACAGCATTCCCAAAAGCGGCATTCCGGACGGAACGATCATCGCTGTGAGTATAAAGCCCACTATAGGGAATATTATCTTTTCTTTCTGGCTCACCTGTCTTGCCGGCTTCATGCGTATAAGCCTTTCTTTCTTTGTTGTAAGAAGAAGCATTACAGGACGCTGTATCACAGGTACGAGTGCCATATATGAATATGCGGATACAGCGATTGCACCCATCAGCTCCGGAGCAAGTTTTGATGACAGGAATATGGCGGTAGGACCGTCTGCACCTCCGATTATTCCTATGGCACCGGCTTCGGCAGGAGTGAATCCCAAATGAAGCGCGATGGCATACGCCCCGAATATCCCGACCTGGGCCGCAGCTCCGATGAGCATCAGCCTCGGCTGCGATATAAGAGCGGAGAAATCAGTCATGGCACCGATTCCGAGGAAAATCAGAGGCGGATACCATCCGTATCTGACTCCCTGGTAAAGTATGCTCATTACAGAACCCTCTTCATATATACCGATCTGAAGGCCTTCTGAAAACGGTATATTGCCGATAATCATACCGAAGCCGATCGGTACGAGAAGCAGAGGCTCCCAGTCTTTCTTAATGGCAACAGTAATAAATGCTATTCCAATGAATATCATTATTATATGTTGCACCGTCATATTGGCAAAGCCTGTGTATTGCAAAAATTGCTGCAGACTGTCAATAACAGTATTCATGCGAAAAAATTATTTCTTGGTTGTTTGTGACAAGCCGCGGAAAATCCGCTGCCTTACTGCAAAGTGACAATTACTGCGCCCTCAGGTACAGCGTCTCCTTTGGCAACATTGACAGACACTACTGTACCGTCAGACTCAGCCTGGATGTCATTTTCCATCTTCATGGCCTCGAGCACGGCAACAACCTGTCCGGCTTTTACTGCATCTCCTGGTTTTACGTTTACCGCGATTATTACTCCAGGAAGCGGTGATTTCACAGCCTTGCCTGCACCTGATGCCACAGGAGCAGCTGCAGGAGCGGCCGCAGGTGCCGGAGCCTGGACTGGAGCCGGAGCCGGTGTCTGTACCGGTGCGGCAGCTGCCGGAGCAGATGCCTGTGGTGCCGGAGCCGATGCCGGTGAATCAAGCTCAACCTGATATGAATTGCCGTTGACAGTTACGTCAGCAATGTTTCCTGAAACTGAATTGACAGCTACATTGTATTCGTTGCCGTTGATTTTGAATTTATACTCTTTCATAATGCTTGTATGCTGTTAAAATTTATCTGCTGATTTCTGATTATATATGAAACTGCCTGAATCAGGACAATTCCTTATTTTCTTCTTATAGTAATGATATAGCTCTCATAGTCATGTACCATATCATTTAAATAATGATGCAGTGCAGTGCCTATTGCTGCATAGACCTCTCCGTTGAGTTCACTGTCAAGTGCCATTGCAATTGCAGCTGCCTCTTCAGGTCCTGGAGTTCCCTTGCCTGACGTTTTCCGTCCGGAGGCCTTTCTTCCTTTCCATTGGATTTGCCCGGAAAAGGATTTGCCTATGAGTGAATATGCAAAGTACAGGATGATGAGCACGGAGAATACAACAGCTACGGATACTGCGGTAATTATGATGCCATGAGGATCCTTTTCCGCCATTTCCGCGCTTTTGTGCATAACCTGTGCACTTGCCTGGAGCATATTCACTGATAACATGAAACCGTTCATAAGTATAGTGCTTTAGAGAGGGAGGTTATCATGTTTCTTGTAAGGGTTTTCCGCTTTTTTGTCGGCCAGGGACTCAAGGGCCCTGATTACGCGGAAACGCGTGTTGCGAGGCTCGATTACATCATCGATATAACCGTAGCTTGCAGCATTGTAAGGATTGCAGAACAGGTCGTTGTACTCCTGTTTCTTCTGCTCGGCGACTTTTGCACGCTCTGCCGGATCCTCCATGGCCTTGATTTCCTTTGAATAAAGAATCTCGACTGCTCCTTCCGCTCCCATTACTGCGATATTTGCTGAAGGCCATGCATAATTGATGTCTCCTCTCAGCTGTTTGCAGCTCATCACGATGTGGGATCCTCCGTATGATTTTCTCAGAGTGACAGTTACTTTCGGAACTGTTGCCTCACCGTATGCGTACAGCAGCTTGGCTCCATGTACAATGATTCCGCCGTATTCCTGCTGTGTGCCGCAAAGGAATCCCGGTACATCCACGAGTGTTACAAGAGGAATGTTGAATGCATCGCAGAAACGAACGAAACGTGCAGCCTTGCGGGAAGCGTTGATGTCCAGCACGCCTGCAAGAATCTTAGGCTGGTTGGCCACGATGCCGACAGAGCGCCCGTTCATGTGAGCGAAGCCGATTATGATGTTTTTTGCCCAGCTCTTATGTATTTCAAGGAATTTTCCGTCATCCACGATGCTTCCTATGACCTGGTACATGTCGTACGCTTTGTTCGGACTGTCTGGAATTATGTCGTTGAGTGCATCGTCGTATCTTCCTGCAGGGTCAGATGTCGGAACGAAAGGTGCCTGCTCACGGTTGCTGGACGGTATGAAGCTCAGGATATCCTTTATGATCCTGATTCCTTCCTGCTCATTCTCGGCTGCAAAATGTGCCACTCCGCTTTTGGTTGCATGTACGCTTGCACCTCCGAGGTCTTCCTGGCTTACTGTCTCTCCAGTTACGGTCTTTACGACTCCTGGACCGGTAAGGAACATATAT
>CAMWUW010000090.1 GCA_947177525.1 uncultured Bacteroidales bacterium
ATTTGATATACTCCATCCTATAGCTCTGATGAGCTATTCTGTAAGGACTAAGGGGGCTACTGCCGGAATCATGATAACAGCTTCTCATAACCCTAAGGAGTATAACGGATATAAGGTATTCTGGTCTGACGGAGCACAGGTCATCTCTCCTGTAGACAAGGACATCGTAAGCGAGGTCAACAAGATTACGGATCCTTCAATGGTGAAATTCGTTCCGGGGGATGATGCCGCTCCTATAGAGTATATGGGGCATGAGATGGATGAGGCGTATCTGGATGCCGTATCCACTTTGATGCTTTCTCCTGAAGCAAGGGAAAAACATAAGGATATAAAGATTGTCTATACTCCGATACATGGCTCAGGTGTACATATCGTGCCGGAATTCCTTGCAAGGCTCGGGTTTGAAAATATTTACCATGTGGCGGAGCAGGATATCCCGGACGGAAACTTCCCGACCGTAATGTCGCCTAATCCTGAGGAGCCTGGTGCTCTGGCAATGGCTGTAGAGGTTGCTGATCGCGAGGGTGCTGACATTGTCATGGCTACGGATCCGGATGCAGACCGCCTTGGAATCGCTGTGCGCGACAATGACGGCAAGATGGTTCTTCTGAACGGTAACCAGACAGCTTCAATCCTTACATATTATATTCTTCGCCGCTGGTCAGAACTTGGCAAGCTTGACAGCACTAAATATGTAGTCAAGACAATTGTGACCACGGAGCTTATACGTGCAATTGCAGAGAAGTACGGAGTAAAAGTATTCAATGTCCTCACAGGATTCAAGTTCATCGCTGACATTGTTAAGAAGAACGAGGGCAAGGGAGAGTTCATCTGCGGAGGAGAGGAAAGCTATGGATTCAATGTAGGTGAGTTTGTGCGCGACAAGGATGCTCCGATATCATGTGCAATGGTGGCTGAGTGTGCCGCATGGGCTGCTGACCAGGGAAAGACACTGTATCAGCTCCTTCAGGAGATTTATGCAGAGTTCGGATACTATAGGGAGTCACTTACTTCGCTTGTTCGCAAAGGCAAGGCCGGAGTCGAGGAAATTGCACAGATAATGAGTGACTACAGGCAGAATCCTCCTAAAGAGATGGCAGGCTCACCGGTTGTTAAGGTCATAGATTATAACAAGCCGGAAGAAACAGGACTTCCAAAATCGAACGTTCTTCAGTTCTTCAATGAAGCAGGTGATGTGGTTTCGGTCCGTCCTTCCGGTACTGAGCCTAAGATCAAATTCTATTTTGGTGCAAAAGGAAGTGATGCGGATGCCAAAATCGAAATTCTTCGTGCACAGTTTGTAAAATAGTTTCCCGGTTGCCCCTTAGGGCATGCCGCTGATACGAATCATTGATTCCGGCTGAAGCGTGACTTTGGCCGGAATCTTTTATTATATGCGCTTTCGTATTCTTTTGGCCTGGACCTTGCAAATATGGCGGAGTGCTTCGGAAAAACCGAGAATAGAATTGTTACACTTCACATTTATTGTATTATGAAACGTCTGATTACATTGATTGTTGCAGTTGCTGCCGGAATGCTTTGCGCAACTGATTCTGATGCCTGTACAGGAATCTCTTTGACAGCCCGTGACGGAAGCCGCATTGTCGCGAGAACAGTAGAATGGTCCGCGTCTTCCATGAAGTGCTGCTATGTCGTGGCTCCACGGGGGCATGCCCATCAGTCGCTTACGCCTGACGGACAGGATGGCATGAAATATAAGTCGGTATATGGCTATGTCGGCATATATACAGAATATGAGCCTTTTGTCGTCGAGGGAATAAATGAGGCTGGACTTTCAGCAGGACTGTTTTTCTTCCCGCAATATGGAGACTATGCGCCATACAATCCCGCAAACAAGGCTCGGACTCTTTGTGATATGCAATTTGTTTCCTGGGTTCTTTCACAGTTTTCATCAATTGACCAAGTGAAGAATGCGCTCAATGGTGTAGATCTTGTTACGCTGGACCATAGGATGGGAACTGTACATTGGAGAATTGCAGAGCCAAACGGAAGGATGGTCGTGCTTGAGGTCGTCGGGGGAAAGCCGCGCTTTTATGAAAATGAACTTGGAGTTCTTACCAATTCTCCGGAATTTCCGTGGCATATTACAAACCTTAACAATTATGTGAACCTTGTCCGCGGTTCCGTGCAGAGTCATGAAATTAAGCCCGGAGTTGAGCTTCGCGCCATTGGAGGCGGCAGCGGAATGATCGGCTTGCCGGGTGATTTTACTCCTCCTTCAAGATTTGTGCGGGCAACATTCTTCCAGACGACTGCTCCTGTGTGGAAGACAGGATTTGAAACAGTCCTGCAGGCGTTCCATATATTGAATAATTTTGACATTCCGATAGGTATGCAGAGGGCAGAGAGCGAGAATCATGACAATTTGCCGAGTGCTACGCAATTTACCTCTGTCACTGACCAAAGTTCAATGAAGTTCTATTACAGAACTGCGTGGAACAGCAATATAAGGTGCATAGACCTTATGGACATTGATTTCGGGCGCATTAAGTATCAGTCTGAACCTCTTGACCCTGATTTGAAGCAGCCTGTCGAGATGGTCAGGATAAAATAGCCAACGTCCTCTGAGGTGGTTCTGCAGGCCAAACCCTGAGGCTCAATATATTTTTGCGGAGCGGTCCGGATATCGGTTCGCTCCGTTTTTTTTGTGGAGTGCGTAAGTGCTTGATTCTTAGCTGTTTTCTGATTTACAATGGGTTGCATTCTGCGCGTGTGCATCTGTTCATATTCTGTATGAAAACACCAAAGGCTACCGTCGCGGCAGCCTTTGGAATGATGTACTTTAACTTAGAAACAGGTTTTATCTTTACCTTATGTTACAAAGGTAAGTCTTCGTGCATTATGGATGAAAAAAGTGTGATATCTGTGACTAAAATGTGATTTTAGTAGTTGAATGATGACTAAAATTGATTATTTGTGACTAAAAAATATATTTCGTATTTTTGTCACAGTTAAAATGTGACAAAAATGAGTCAGGTTCCAAGACTTTTCAGACGTTTTTTGCCGCAGTTGCTTCACATGATAGCACTGCCGCTTTTCTTTTTTGCCTTTATATTGATTTATAATCCCTATTCCATGAGGGATTTCATTGGAGATGAATGGGTGGGAGTTCATGTGACGATAATATCGTGCATAATATTGGCCTCAACCATCCTGCTTCGCCTGCTTTATTACTATCTGCCGCTCAAGCTAAATTATACGCTGTATACGTTCTGGTGTCTTGCCGAGATGATATTCATGACTTTTTTCGTGGCCATGTATCTTTGGCTTGTGCTTGAAAAGCCTGTTCCTTATTTTGACGCCCTCATAGTTTCTTTCCGCTATATTTTTCTGACTCTTGTCATACCGTATTCAATAATTGCGCTGTCAGTAAGGATATATGATTACAGCAACCGCTCTTCAGAGTCTGAGAAGGGTGTTCAGAGGATGCGTTTTTATGATTCCGGACACAATCTTAAGCTTGTGGTCACGGCCGGTACGGTTCTGTATATCGGTGCAGAGGAAAATTATATAAACATATTCTATACGGACGGCGGGCGCATAAGGAACTATGTACTCAGGAATTCCATGAAGTCTGTAGATGAACTGTGCCTGTCACATGGCCTCGTCCGCTGCCACAGGTCCTATTACATCAATCCTGCGCACGTAAAAGTGCTCAGGAAAGATAAGGAAGGGTTCATTTATGCGGAACTTGATTCTCCGGACCTCGGGGACATACCTGTCTCAAAGAGATACTATGACCGTCTGTCTGAAATGTTGTATTAGATGCCCGGCGGTCTCTGTCAGAAGAGACCGTACAGTTGTGCGTCTATTTTGTCGGTAATGAGGGAAAAGTCCTCCGGCTTGTGTTCGAAATCAAGGTCATCGGCCTCAATCGTGAGCACTTTGCCTGGATATTCTTCAATCCATTTGTCATACCGCTCGTTGAGGTTTGTAAGATATTCGATGCTTATGCCTTTTTCATAGTCTCTTCCGCGCATCTGAATTTGTGATACCAGTGTAGGAATTGATGATTTGAGGTAAATGAGCAAGTCGGGGGCCTTGACAAGGGACATCATCAGCCTGAACAAGTCCATATATGTTTCGAAATCCCTGTCGGACAGGTTTCCCATGGCCTTGTTGTTCACGACAAATATGTGGACGCCCTCAAAAATTGTCCTGTCCTGTATGATGACTTCGTCTGATTTCGCTATTTCCAGGACATCCTTGAAGCGTTGTGTGAGAAAATATGTCTCAAGGTTGAAGGACCATCTCTGTATGTCTTTGTAGTAGTCTTCCAGATACGGATTATAGCTTACAGCTTCGAATTTAGGGGTCCAGCCGTAATGCTGCGCAAGCATTTTTGTAAGTGTCGTCTTACCGCATCCTATGTTTCCTGCAATTCCTATATGCATATTTAATTGAATTTTAGTTGTATTGTGCCGGGTGCCGTGTCAATCTTGCTTGGACACTGCCTGGGCGTAAGGTTTAAGATGCATACTGCTGCATCAGAACAGGAAGCCTGTATTGAGGTAGAAGGCTCCGCTTCCGTCCTGCTTGTTGAAGCATCTTGCATATTCAAAGGCAACGATGAAATTCTGGTTCATTACAAAACGGAGTCCTGCTCCTGCCGAGCCGTGGAAACCGTCTTTCCTGTCGAGCACAAAGTCATTGTACATTTTCAGCTTGTCCGGAGCTGCAATCTGAAGTTCTGCTCTTTTTTCTTCCGTCAGTGACATGTTGTATCCCTTAAAGACATGGGCTCCGTCGCAGAATGCGCTCAGGGTGAAGGCTATGTTCTGTTTCCATAGCTTGAAATTTATGAATCTCCATCTGAATTCCGCATTGTAGAAGCCAGTGTGCAGTCCCTGGACTCTGTTGAGCATAAGTCCCCTTACTGTGCGGTAACCGCCGACTCCGTCATAGTCCGCACTCGGACCCATGCATGTGTAGAACGGCATGGCATACCACGGGGCATTGCCGAAAAATCCCTGATAAGCAAGCCTGTATGCAAAAATCAGCTTTTCTGTTCCGAGCGGAATGTATTGTCTGAAAGTACCGCAGAACTTGTAGTGTCCATGTGACGTGCCAAGCCATTTCGGGGCTCCGACAACGTGGGCTTCCGCCCAAATGCCCTTGGTGGGGTTGTTCTCTACGTTGCGGCTGTCGTACATGAGACCGAGCCGTACTGAGGAAATCAGGCCCCCGTTCTTTTCTTCCTCCGGAATTATCCCCCAGTCTTTATAAAGTCCGAACAGGGAATTGCCGTCCATGACAGTGTATCCGCGCGTTTCATAGTCCTGTGCTTTGGTCCATGAAAGATTATAGCCGGCTTCCCAGTAGAAATTCTTCAGTATCTCTCCTGTGAAGTCTATCTTGGCCTTTACAAGGTCACGCCCGAAACGGTAGAAGCCTTTTGGCATCTTGCCTTTGCTGTCGAATTTTTTCTGCAGTTTTTCGTCTTCAAATTTAAAACTGTCCTTGAGCAGTCCCATGTCATAATTGCTCTGGAATCCGTTGAATCCGTAGAAGTCAAGGGCTGCATCTTTATAATATCCGGTGCATATTGACATTCTTACTCCAGGTATGAGAGTCTTGTTGTCGTAGTTTACAATGAATTTGTAGCTTCCGACACTTCTCTCCTTGGTATATGCGGATGCTTCAAAGTACCATGATGACTTTGGATTTGGGTAAGTGCTCCCGTCTCCGAATACGTATAGATTGAGCAGGGCGCCGAACTGGAAGCCCCGGTCGGCATCAAATGCCACTACCGGGAGCGGACCGAAGTTTGTGCCGGTCTTTATTATTTCGCCTTTGTCATTATATTGGACTTCTTTCTTTTTGTGTTCTTTCTTGGCCGGTGCACCTGTCTCGGTGCCGTACATTGCCGGAATGCATATCGCTGTTGCGGCTATGATGCAGAGTAATTGTTTTTTCATGGTATCAGTATTGGATTATTTGGCGGAAGATATTTTTGTTGGCATATTTTCCGCCAAGGTGCATATTTCTTCATATTCCCTGCGCATTTCTTTCTTTCCGAGAACACGTATGTCAGATATGAATCTGCGGATAAATTCCGTGTAGTCATAAAAGAAACTGTATGACGGTATGGTGAGAAGGGAAACGGCAAGTCCGCACTGCCATGGCAAGAAGCAGAAAGCAAGTGCAGTCCAAAGTGCAAAAACAAGGGGGCCCATGGCAAGCTTAATTCCGAAGCCGGCTGTGTTGCTGAAAGCCTTGTCCTTGATTTTTTTCTTCAGGAATGAAAACATGGCCCACATCGGAAGGCTCGCTGCCGAACAGAAAATGAAATATGGAAACATGGCAATTGCGGCTGTTCCTTTCAGGATGGCCGAGACTGCGGGATTCTTTTTCCCGAATGAGTAGCTTGACAGGTTCATCCTGTCCATGGACTCACCGAATTCCTCAGCCCGCTTAAGCAGGGCTTCCGTTTTGGCCGGATTGGATATGCATGCCTGTTCGATTCCTGCTATTATGCCCATGTTCAGAGCCATTTTTCCGTGCAGACCTCTGTATTTGTTGCGTCTGGCAAGCATTTTAGTCAGTTCCCATTTACCGCGGTATGAGCTGTCATCCTTGATGCAGGTGATGAGTCCGGACATTCTTGATGCAAGCTCCTGTCTTAGCTGCTCTATGAGCTGCGCCTCGTTTTCTGTCTCTGCGTTCCTGACGAATTCCGTGACATTGAGCGCTTTCCCGTAGGTTATCAGACAGGTGCTGCGATAGCGGAAGTAATCTCCGTATTCAATGCCGGCAGGGACAATGTAAACCGGTTTCTCATGGCCGAATCTGGCATTGGCGGACAGGGCAGCCCTGAATACTCCTTTTCCAAAAGGAAGCAGGGAGTGCATGGTCCTGTGCCTGCCTTCCGGAAAGATGCAGAATCTTACCCCATGCTCAAGGGTGTCTGTAATGGTCTGTATGCTTTCATGATTTTTCAGAACATTGCGCAGGCCGTCTCTTTGCCTCACCATCGGAAGTATCCTGAGGAAGTGCATTATCCTGGCTATTGACTGCTTTTTAAAAAGATCTGCTCGTGCTCCGAAGACAGTGGACCCTTTGTGTGCACGGAGCATTACGAGGGCATCCATAAGGGTATTGCAGTGGTTCGGGGCAATAATCAAGGCTCCGTCTGACGGGATGTTTTCTTTTCCGTGTATTTCGAACCTGCGGTAGCTGTGTCTGCAGCACCAGTCGACATAAGGCCTCAGTACAGTATATAGAAGGTCTTTTTCGTAGATCGCTTTCATTTTCAGATTTCGTTATTGTCTTTTCTTCCGAACAGTCTCCATGAATATGCAAGGGTAAGCCCGGAGATTATGTGCCATACGCCCCACCATGCCGTAATGACTACCATTCCTCCGTTGGCCGCCCATTCCGGACCGAATATTGCCGGATTGAACAGCAGCACCAGGCCAAGACCCGAATTCTGTATTCCGGTCTCTATCGTCAAAGTGCGCCTGTCCTTGTATGGAAGCCTGAATGCAGTGCCCATGATAAAGCCTATCCCCAAGGCAAGGAGATTGTGAACAAGGACAATGAGGAATATGTATTTTATGCATTTCAGGAATGCGTCTATGTTATTGCTGAACGTCAGTACCACCATTATGATGAAAAAGGCCACTGACAGATATTGCATCGGTTTTTTAAGTTTATCGGCAACTTTGGGCAGATACTGCCTGCATAGGATGCCGAGGACAAGTGGAATTCCAAGAAGGATGACAATCGTTTTGAATATTTCCCAGAACGGAATGGACAGTTCAGGAAGCATGATGCTCTTTTGTGCAAATTTCAGGTAAAGCCCGCCCCAGAATGCAAAATTCATGGGGGTGGTGAATATGCAGGCCGCAGTATTGAATGCCGTCAGTGATACGGACAGTTCCGTGTTGCCTCTTGACAGTGAGGTGATGAAGTTGGATATGTTCCCTCCTGGGCAGGCTGCCACAAGGAGCATTCCAAGGGCAATCATAGGGGAAATGATTCCGTTCATGGAGATTGTCATAAGAAGTGTAAGTCCCGGAAGCAGCACCAGCTGGCATATTATTCCCAGAATTGCGGACTTGGGCTTCTGCATGATTTCTATGAATGTGGCCGGGCGGATGCCGAGGGCAACTCCGAACATAACGAAGGCGAGCACGATGTTTATTATGTTCATTCCCGTCTCATTCATGTTGACGTTGATTGCGTCAATCTCAGCGATGATTTCTGGGCTCATATTGTCGGGTTTAAAGTTTCAGCGCCGCTAATATACGACATTTTATCAAGCTGTCAAAATACGGGTGCATGATAAATGACGGTGTCGCTGCCGTCTGTGCATGAATATACGGCGTATATTGCACCTATCTGTTTGCGGACCTGTGGAGCGGGAAACTTATTGGCAGGGACCGGGACAATCACGGTCTTTGGCAAAATGTAGTAAAAATTACATTAATTAATTTGGGGCATACTAAAAAAATCATTAGTTTTGTAGACGAGTGAAAATATTTATAAGGTTGGCTTGTCGTTTACCTTTGCCTATATGAATGTCAATAATAAACGATTAGTTCTCCCGACGGAAGCCAATTATGAATATTTTTGATAAATGACTGATAATGAAAAAAATGGTGGTGGATGATGTTTGTGTGAAAATTCCCGGGTATGCGAAGATTCCCGGTGCTAAGTAAGGCAAGGCCTTGGACATCTTGGATATAATTATACTAATTTAAACATTAAAATCATGTTGAAGTTAAAATGGTTTGCATTATTATGCAGCATTCCTCTTTTAATGGTTGCTGGATGCGCGAAGGAGAATCAGCCTGATCAAGACTTGCAGGTCGATCCCGACAGTGAGACTATTGCATTGGCAGATGCTATAAAGGCACTGGACAATGTTATGCAGATGACAGCGAAGACGAAATCTGCTTTGGAACGTTCGTTCTCGGAAGAAAACATTACCGTCATCGGGAAGAACGCCTTGTCCGTGGCAACAAAATCCGCTGAAACTGATTTCATTCCCGACACACTTATGTACCTGGTGAATTTCGACAATAACCAGGGTTTTGCCATCATGGCCGGAGACAGACGTCTTGGTGAGGATGTCTATTGTATAACTGAGTACGGTTCTTTGTCTGCCGGTGACTTCTCGGAAGCGTTTGCCTCGATAAGCGCCAACAGACACTCTGGTGCAGATGATGAAGAATGTATAGAGGCCGGGTACAGGATTGTTCCTTCAATAATTCTGTCTGCAATGATGTCTGACCTTGTTTACGGGAAAAGAGAGAGTGTTTCAGAGACTAAAGCCTCAGGTGGAAATACCTATGGTCCATTTCTTCAGACCAAGTGGTCGCAAGGACAAGACTTTGCTCGGGTAAATCTGTGGAATAAATATACTCCGAACAATTACCCTGCAGGTTGCGTAGCCATCGCCACAGCTCAGCTTATGTTGTATAACAGAGTGCCTGCCGACACATATTTCGACGGCAAGCAGTGCAGCTGGACTGAGATGGAAAAAGTATGTAACGGCAAGTTCTACAATACTTTATATTTTTTCGGTACCGATGAGCAGAGAGATCAGGTGGCACACTTCGTTTATGAGATAGGCAAACGTCACAATTGTTATATACGCTATGGCGAAGATGCCTCCAGTGGGTGGGCGGACGGCGCAAAGCGTACACTGAATAATTA